>DATEGR010000176.1:0-8244 GCA_035279985.1 Verrucomicrobiia bacterium | reverse complement strand
ACGGCGCTGGGATTGACCTTGCACTCGCTGCTGGACGGTCTGGCACTGGCCGCGTCGGTCGAAGCCGGCGCGCGCGGTCATATCCAACTGGCGGGCCTGGGCGTGGCCCTGGTGGTGATTCTGCACAAACCTTTTGACGCGCTGGCCATCTCCACTTTGATGACCGCGGGCGGCAGTTCGCGGTTCTCGCGGCACGTTTTGAACGGGCTGTTTGCGCTGGCGAGTCCCATTGGCGCGGTTCTGTTTTATTTCGGTGCGAGTCATTTTGCCAATTCCGATGCGGCCTTTCTCGGCAGTACGCTGGCGTTCTGCGCCGGCACGTTTCTCTGCATTTCCAGCAGCGATTTGCTGCCCGAATTGCAATTTCATTCCCATGACCGTTTCAAACTGTCGTTGGCCCTGCTGGCCGGTTTGACCATCGCCGTACTGATTAAACAGTTTGAGACGGAAGGCCAGCCGGCGTCTCCTTCCGTTCCCCAGGCCGTTCAACCAATAAATGGGAACCTTGGACAAGTGGCGGTCTGCAGCCGGGGGTTCTCAAAACCGCTTGCCGGTGGCACGTTGCCTGCTAAACTGCAAGTGATTTGCAATACGTGAAACGCCATTTTCCACAGATTGGCATACCAGCTCTCGCCGCCTTGCTGGTGGGCGTCATCCTGTTGTTGGACGCGATGGCTGCATGTCCGGCGCTGCACAAAATGATTCACAAGGACGCGGGCAAGGAGGATCACGATTGCGCAGTCACGATGTTCGCACACGGAAAGGTCGAATCTTCGACCGTCAATGTCCCCATCCCTGTTGCAACAATTTCAATTGAAGCGACGCCACAGATTGAATTTTCAATTTTCAGTCCGGCCATCGAAAACCTTCCGTCGGGCCGTGCTCCTCCCGCAGTTTCTTCTCCCCAAGTTTAGGTCAATCAGCTTCGGCTGATGGGAATTCATTGTATTAACCGAGTTGAAGTGGCGCGCACGCCTGGTGCGTGGCGCTTGGATTGGAGAAGAAAAATGAAATCAATTAAACAATTTACAGAGAAGAAAAACAGAAATCGCAGATTGTATTTTGCAGTAATTTCGTTGGCGGCGCTGTCCTGTGGCGAGACGGCATTGGCGCAGACGAATAATGTGGCGGCGACGAACGCCGACGCATCGGGCAGTTCAACGAACGTCACCCAGCTTGGCAACATCACCGTTGTAGGCAAGCTGGACAAAGCACGGGACACCATCATTCCCGACTTGGGCGCGACGGCACATGTCTTTAGCAAGGAACAAATCGAAACCTTGTCGCAGGGTGCCAACGCGCCGTTCAATGAGGTTATCTTGCGCGCGCCGGGCGTGGCACAGGATTCGGCGGCGAACGGCGATTTGCACGTCCGGGGTGAGCACGCGAACCTGCAATATCGTATCAACGACGTGCTGTTGCCGGAAGGCATCACGGGGTTCGGTCTGGAACTCGACCCGCGTTTCGTGGAATCCATGCGGCTCATCACCGGCTCGCTGCCGGCAGCTTATGGTTTCCGCACGGCGGGCGTTGTGGACATCCACACAAAGAGCGGCGCGTTTGAGAACGGCGGCGAGGGCGAATTGTATGGCGGCAGCTATGACACCATCCGGCCGAGCTTTGAATACGGCGGCTCGCAGGGGAAATGGAATTACTTCATGGATGGCAGCTACGACCACAACGACCTTGGCATCGAGAATCCCACGCCCAGCCATAACGCGATACACGACACGACAGACCAGGGCAAGGCGTTCGTCTATGCGTCGCGCATCTTAAGCGACACAAGCCGCCTCAGCCTGATGGGCAGCGCGTCCTACAGCGATTTCGAAGTTCCCAATACACTGGGACTGCCGCCGGGCACGGCACCGGGCGGCAACCAGTGGCAATCGGGGAGCTTTGATTCGTCCACGCTGAACGAAAATCAAAACGAGCAGAATTACTACGGCGTGGCGACCTACCAGAAGTCGGCGGGCGATTTGAACCTTCAAGCCTCCGTTTTTGGCCGCAACAGCGGCGTGCATTTCACCCCCGACCCTATAGGAGACTTGTTCTTCAACGGTGTGGCCAGTGATGTAAATCGAAGACTCTATTCCGGCGGGCTGCAAGCCGACGCGAGTTACACCCTCGGTGACAAGCACACTATTCGCGGCGGCGTCATGCTGATGGACGAATACCTGTCCGCCGACTCCACCACGACGGCGATCCTGATGGACAGCACCGATCCAAGCACGTTTAATCCGCAGCCTGGTTCGCCGACGACAACCATCGTTCAGAACGGTGTCTCGCACGCGCTGTTCGCCGGCGTGTATTTGCAGGATGAATGGAAAATTCTGCCCGAAGTCACGATCAATTACGGCGCGCGGTTTGATGAGTATTATTCCACCTTTGACAAGGAGAACCAGCCCAGCCCGCGCGTGAATGTCATCTGGCAACCGACGGATTCGACGACGCTGCACGCCGGTTACGCACGCTACTTCACGCCACCGCCGCTGGAAAACGTGCCGTCGGGCAACGTGAATCAATTCGACGGCACGGCGAATGAATCCCCCAGCGGCCCGAACGCGCTGGACAGCACCGTCAAAGCCGAGCGTGCGAATTATTTCGACGCCGGCATTTCGCAGAAAATCACAAAGAATCTTCAAGTTGGCGTGGATGGCTATTACAAGGAGGCTCGAAACCAGCTCGACGATGGGTTGTTTGGGCAGACACTCATCCTCTCGGCGTTCAATTATGACAAAGGCCGGGTTTATGGCGTGGAATTCACCGGCTCTTACAATCGCGGTGGGTTTTCGAGCTATGCAAATCTCGCGTGGTCGCAGGCGCAGGGCAAGGACTGGAATTCATCGCAATTCCTCTTTTCGCCAAGCGACCTGGCCTACGTCCAAACTCACTACATTTATTTGGACCACGACCAGCGCGTCACCAGCTCGTTCGGCGTGGCCTACATGTGGAATGAATGCGCGCGTTGCAGCACGAAGGTCTATGCCGACGCGCTATATGGCAGCGGGTTGAGGACTTCGGTGAATACACCCAACGATTCAAGCGTGCCGCAATACTACTCCATCAACCTTGGTGCGGAACAGGTGTTCAAGCTTGGCCACAACCGGATGTTGAAGGCCCGCGTGGATGTCGTGAATTTGACCGACAACATTTACGCTCTGCGCAACGGCTCTGGCGTCGGCGTCAACGCAGCCCAATATGGCGAGCGCCTTGGGTTCTTTGGCTCGATCAGTTACGTCTTTTGAAATACTCCTCGATGAACAACACGAATGCAAATCGAATCTTGCCCCGCTACGAGTTGAACAACGAATTGGCTCGGCTTTGTCTTCCTCCGGCAAGCCGCGAGCCGGAACGCAAACTCGCCTGGGTGAATTCGGTTTGCATCCTTTTTCTCCTGATTGGAATTCTCGGCGCACGGCAGGGCGTGATTGCCATCAAGCCGGTCCCGCCCATCCGGCAAGAAGTTCCCATCGTCGTCCAGCCGACAGTGCTGCCGCCGCAGGCGGTCGCTCCAAAGCCGGAGCTAGCGCAACAAAACAATCAACCACGCGTCCTCGTTGCGCTGCCGAACGCGCCAAACGTAAACTTTGGAGTTCCGACCGTTGGCACGCTCGTCGTGCCTGCCGCGCTCGCGTCAGCGCCGCAAATTGCGCCGATGCGCATTAGTTCGCTCAGCAACACCGGTGCAGGTGGCGACCGGCCCGAACCGCCCTATCCGCCCATCGCTAGGGAAACCGGCGAACAGGGCACGGTGAAACTTCTGCTTGGCGCAGACGCGGCGGGCAATGTCGTTTCCATTGACGTGAAGGAATCATCCGGCTTTCCCGTTCTCGACCGCGCTACGGTGGATTTCATCAAGAACCACTGGCGGCTTCCGGCGGGCGAAGGCAACCGTCTTTTTGAAACCAGCATCACCTACCTGTTGCAATTGAACTGACTTTACAGCAACCAGACCCAACCTATGAATCCAATACTCGCAAACATCGTCCTCGAATTCTTCCTTAAAGGCGGCCCGGTCATGTGGCCGATCCTCGTCAGCGCCATCGTCGCCGTCGCCGTCGTTGGCGAACGCGCCTTCTGGTGGTGGCGTGAAAGCCTGAAACGCGACCCGCAAAAAATGGAGCAACTGCTCGCCGCGCTGGAAAATTCCGACGTGCCCGCCGCCAAACAAATCGCCGTTGGCTCCGACGACCCCATCATCCGCGTGATTCGTCACGGTCTTGATCACCTCGGCCACGCGCACGGTTCGTTGATTGGCGCGTTGCAACTGGCGGCAGGCGTTGAATTGAAACGCGCTGGGCGCTTTCTCACGGTCATGGACACGCTGGTCACGCTCGCGCCGCTGCTCGGCCTGCTCGGCACCGTCACCGGGCTGATGCGCGCCTTTCTCAACATCGGCAGCGCGGAGTTGTCCGTCGTGGGTGTCACCGGCGGCATCGGCGAGGCGCTGATTGCTACGGCCTGCGGACTGGCCATCGCCATCTTCTCATTGATTCCGTTCAATTATTTCTCCGCCAAGGTCGCGCAATTGCAATTCGACTTGGAAACGGCGGCGACGAATGTCGAAGTCCTCGTTGGTGGCAGAAAAACAGGCGACACCGTTCATTTGCACAAGCCGGAGTCGCCGGGCCAGTCCACCAGCCATTGATTTTTTTTACAGATGAGGATTCCCTCTCCCATCCCGAAGCGCCGCTCGCGGATTGTCATCATTCCGCTGATTGACATCATGTTCTTCCTGTTGGCGTCATTCATGATGCTGGCCTTGGAAATGAGCAAGACGGAGAACATCAAGGTCAATCTGCCGCCCGCCACCCAATCAAAGCAGGATTACCGGCCGGACATGATCAATATCGCCGTGGACAAATCCGGCGCGGTATGGCTGGAGAAAAAACAGGTTTCGATGGTGGAACTCGCGTCCGTTTTGAAGGATCGCTTTCATGCCAACCCGGACGTGCCGGTCTATATCAGCGGCGACCGCGACACGCTGCATGGCGACATGGTAAAGGTGTATCAAACCGTCCGCTCGGTCGGCATCCAAAAAGTCGCGTTCATGACCGACAGCAATCCTGGTTCGACGCCGCCATGAAAATTCGCACGCCCATCCCGGAAAAGAAGTCGCGGCTGGAAATCATCCCGCTGATTGACATCATGTTTTTCCTGCTCGCGTCATTCATGATGGTCACTTTGCAGATGCAGATTGTCCGCACGCTCAAATCCAATCTGCCCACTGCCACGCTCGCCACGCCCTCGCAGAAGCCCGACATCGTGAACCTGACCGTAAACACGGACGGCCAGGTTTCCACGGACGACAAACCCATCGCTTTCCCCGAGTTATTCACGATGCTCACGAACCGTTACAGCCTGAACACCAACCTGCCGGTCTATATCACCGGCGCGCCGGACGCCACGCACGGCTCGGTGATGTTCGTGCTCGATTTGGTGAAACACGCCGGCATCCAGCGCGTCGCCATCGCCGTCAATGCGGCTCCCGACCATCCAACCCCATGAAAAATTTCCAAGTCAACCTCCTCATCGTCCTCGCGCTCAGCCTGTGTGGCCTGTGCGCCTGGCAATGGTATGAACAAACCGTCCAACGCACCGAAATCCAGACCCTCAACCGGATGGTGTACGACCGAGACGCCGCCATTCAGAACTACACCAACTCCATCGCCACATTGAATCATCAGGTGAACCAGATGGACGCAAGCCTTACCGAAATGAAGGCCGCTGCCATGACGAATGAACAACTCATCATTTCGCAAAAGGCCGAAATCGTGCAACTCCAATTCGCCAACGACAATTTCACCAACGAAGTCGCGCAATACAAGGTCGGCGTGGATGCGCTGGAAGCAAAGCTGAAAGAAGCCTATGCCGGCATCGACAAACAGAACGCAGCCATCTCCAACCTTGTCGCCCAGCGCAACGACCTTGTGCAGAAATATAATGACGAAGTGAAAGACCGGAATGATGTCGTCGCCAAATACAACGATTTGGTGAAGCAAGTGGAAAAGCAGCAGGCCGGCTCGAAGCAGTGAATGTCACCCTCCAACCGCAACAAACCTTGTTCATCCCATCACCGTGAGCACGATGCCGGCCAGGATGCCGAGGACCGCGGCGATTTTCTGCCAGTGGCTCCGCTCGCCGAACAACAGCAGTCCGCCCGCAAACGCCACCAGGGTGTTGCCGCGCCGCAGGCTCATCACCACCGACACCAGCGCGCCCGGATGCCGCAACGCGCCGAAATAGACGTAATCCGCCGCCAGCAGCGAAAACGCAATAGCCGGAATAGTCCAGCGCCAGCGGAATTCGTTGCGCTCCCACCAGCGCCGTTGCCAGCCGATGGCGAACGGCGCGAACAAAACTACCAGATAAATGGAAAACCACGCTTGCACGGTCGGCACGGAAAAATGCGCCCGGCCCAGCAGATATTTGTCATAAAGCGAGCTCACCCCGCCCAGCACCGTCCCGGCCATCAGAAACCACACCCACTGGTTCCGGTGAAAATGCACTCCCTCCAGCCGGCCGGCGAAGGAAAGCCCCACAAACGATGCCAGCGTCGTGAGGATGCCCAGCAATTGCATTCCTGCCGGGCGCTCGCCCAAAATCAGCAATGCACCCGCCAGCGTCCATAACGGCGACGTCGCGCGAATCGGTGAAGCGAGCGACAAGGGCAGGTGTTTCAGACCAAAGTAGGTAAAAATCCACGAGGCCGTGACAATGGCCGACTTTAGCAGCAGTTGCAGATGCTGCACCGGCGTAAGCGGGTCCGTAACCAGCGACCTCGGCAACCATCCTGGATGTTCCACCTGCATCAGCAACAACGCCGTCCATACCGTTGCTCCCGTCAATGTGCTCAGAAACAGGACCGGCAGCACGGCATTATCCCGGATGGCGTGCTTGATGCAAAGGTCATACACACCCAGGAACAATGCCGACACCAGACTGGCTTCAATCCAACTCATCAAATTAAAACACGACGGGCGAACCGTTTGGGCCCGCCCGTCGAGCTGAAATCTTAATTTCCGTCCCTGGAGTTTACATATTTACGATGAGGTTGTCACCAAACGGTGGCATGTGATTTTAGTCGAGGCGGCCATCAGGCGGCCTTGTGCCAGCGCCGGCGCGCGACTGCCACAATCACTCCCCCGAGCGCAACCAAAGCACCGATGGAAGGTTCAGGAATGGAGAGCGTGGCGAGCTCCGTGTTGATCCAAGGCAAGTAATCATAAACGCTGACATCCGACCAGAGGTAGCCGGGCTGGGCGACTTGACTGTTTGGGTCGCCGGTGAGTTGAGACGCTTGCGAGCTGGAATGTACGCCAAAAATGGTATTGCCGGAGAGGCTGGGGCCGCCGGAATCGCCGGAGAAAATGTAAGAGGTGCTGCCGTTGTAGTTGGGACTTGTGCCATTAATCACACAACTGTTCTGGAAACCCTGGTAGGCGTAGTTCTGGCCGGCGTAATCAGAAACCGCTCCGGTGATAGCGGTGACCCCGGCACCATTGAGGCTGTTGGGACCCGCCTTCAGGGTTCCATAGCCGGCCCCGTCGCTGAAAACGGGTGAATAGGAGTAAGACAGTGTCCCGCCAATGTTAACCACACTGGCTTGCAGGCCATAACCGGCCTGGGTAATCGCCGCGTTGGCGGCCGGCCGGGCATTGGGCAGGGCCACCGCTGCCAGGCCCGCAGGGAGCGTGTTCAATTGGCTGCCGGGAATAAAGACGTCAACAATTGCCAGATCTACCGCACTGCTGCCGTCGAAGGGAAGATCAAAAAGCGTTGCCTCATCTTCGGCCGCGAAGGAAGCCCCGCCCCCGCCGGCATTGCCAAAGGTGATGCTGATCTGGCTGGGAGTGTAGATGGTGCTCCCTCCACCTGAAGCATCCCGAATGACATGGTCCGCCGTGAGGACGTCGAGATCCACCCCTCCATTATAAGGCATCACCTGAATGATGGTCCCGCTCCCGTCTCCGCCGGGGTCGGCAATCTGGACGATGGCATTGGCGGTGTTGCCCAGGCCCGCGGTGGAATCCGAGCCGGGAGAAATCGCCAAACCGAAACAGTAGCCGGGGATGGTTGCCCCCCAAATGGAGAACATAATCATCCGGATGGCGGGCGATCGTCGGATCTGAGGAGGTGTGATCGCATTGCATGACAGCCCGCGAGCGGAGGAAGAAAACAACTCACTTGTTTGTCTGGCAGTGTTCATAGCTTTTTAGCGTTTGCTTTAAGTCACAACCGATG
>DATEGR010000175.1:0-5134 GCA_035279985.1 Verrucomicrobiia bacterium | reverse complement strand
TTTTGGCTCATCATAGTCTTCGAAACATATCTTTATCGGCCGGCGCTTTACCTCCTCGTCGTTGATTGTGACTTTGAACCCTTTTTCAATCAGGTAGGAATAGGATTCGGCCACAATTTGGGGAAAAGTGTCGCGGAATGACGCCCCTTTGCTAAACGCGACTTTAGCCCCATCGGCGAGTTCTGAAATTTCGACAATTGTTCCGTGCTTTTGGTGTTTCGCTGGCTCTGCTCGTTCCGCTTTAAAAACACCCCATTCAGAATCGTCCGTGAACCAACTGCGGGGGATGGTGACGAGAAAGGCATCGTCTTTATGGTTGCTGTGGACATAACATTCGCGCCCCATTTTGAAAATGGCCCTTTTCATCCCGATACCCACAACGCCGATTGTGCCATTCTTGACTTCCTTTTTTTCCGGCTTGCCCATACAAAACGCATATTCCTTTGCAATTCCCCATGGAATCCCTCCGCAGTTGTCCTCGATTGTGAACCGCTTTTCGTCGAATTTAATTTCTGCCCAAAACCCGTCCAGCGAATCATCGTCGGCCATTGCCTTGGACCGCGTGCGGATTGCGCCATCTACGCAATTGTCGAGCAAATCCAAGATAGCATCGTGCAATTCGATGTCCCTGGTAAGCATGGAAACGAAAAAGTTCTTAGCCGGTAGATTGGGGACGCTCTCAATTTCATCTTTGCGTTGCGTTGTCATAAATTGTTCCAGCTTAATGCGGTGATAGTTTCTGAACACACCAAGACCGTTTCGATTTCGTTTGTCTGCGATTGGAAGTCAGTGAATACCCGCTTCGACAAAAAGTCAACGTGTTTGCATGTCATCAAATTCGTGTATGCTCTGCGAGTCGCAAAATGGCAGATATTTTTAACAAACAGCAGCGGTCCGCGCTGATGTCCCGAATTCGGTCGCACGGAAACGCCGCCACTGAACTCCGTTTCATTCGTCTGTTGAAAAGTTCCGGCATCACCGGCTGGCGACGGCACTATCGGCTCATCGGAAAGCCGGATTTTGTTTTTCCGAAATTCCGATTGGCTGTTTTTGTTGACGGCTGTTTCTGGCACGGTTGCCCGCGCTGTTACAGCGAGCCGAAAAGCAACCGGGCATTCTGGCGGCGAAAAATATCGGCCAACCGGGACCGGGCCGTGGCCGTCAAACGCGAGTTGCGAAAATCCGGCTGGCGTGTGTTCCGCATTTGGCAGCACGAATTAAAAGCTAAAAACCAGCCGCGTCTGTTTCGTCGGCTCGAAGGCTCGTTACGGTGACCGAGAGCATCCCTTACCCTCGAATATTTTTTGCGGGTCGCTTCCAGGTTTGTCCCTTCCGGTATGATTTCCATAAATAAAATGCCGGTTGCCTTGGTTAAGGATTATTTTGCCGCCACAGGCCGGTTGACAAACGACTCCTGAAATTCTTTGGCCGTTATCACGGTATCATAGCCGCCGATGTCCTTCGGGTCGTGTTTGACGATGCCGGTGTAAGTCAGGCTGGAATCCTCATACCGCTTAAATTTGAAAACGGCATCGTTCATCATGGCGCTGTTGAAAACGTCGAGGCTGACCAGCAATTCAAAATCTTTGATGGCAAGTCCCGTCACTTTTTTGAAAAGCCCCGGCTCCAACTGCGTGATGATGTCCTTCAAGCATCGCTCGCGATAATCCGTCAGATACATGAAGATCGGCACCCGCGTCGCAAATTTGATGAGCTTTTCCTGAATCTGCCGCCGCAAATTCTTGTATTCCTTTTCCTGCTCGGTCAGCTCCCTCTTTTCCTTTGCGGAAAGTTCCTGGTCGTTGGCCTCCTTGCGGGCCTTCTTCACGGCGTCGGATTTGTTGATGATGGTTTCAATTTCCTGATTCAAATTGCGAAAACCCTCGATGCTCATCAACGCATCCATCGCGGCCTTGTTGTCCATGAGCCGTTGCAACGTGCCATTGTCCACGTTCACCAGCAACGCGCTTTCCCAGCGCTTGGCCAACAAGGTAGCCGTGGTGCCGCTGGTGGCCATGTCCAGCACTCCGGTGGCGTCAATCTGCTTCATCGAACTGCCGTCGTAGGCCAGCACAGGCAGGAAATGGATGAATTCCTCCACCTTCTTTTCGATGTTGGATTCGTCCATATTCAGGCGGCAACTGTATTCGGCGATCTGACGCAACGCGCGGTCGGGCGCGAAATCGAAGACGTAACATTCTTCTTTGATGATTTGCTCTTTGTTGGGCGAGGTGCTGTCGGGATTTTGGATTGACCACGGCGACTGCACGCGGAACGCCGCCTGAAAATACGTCTCCGGGCTGGACGAATTGCGCAGCATGAAAATTCCCGTCCAGGGCTTAACTGTGACGCCGGTGGTCAATTTGCCGCATGACAGGGTGATGGTTTTGGTCTTCATGGGGTCGTCCATGATTTCCAACACCGGCGGCAACGCCTCCGCGCCGATGCCGGCCTGGCTGCCAGCGGCCACGATGACGCGATAATCCTGATAAAACGCGTTTTGCTTTTTGGCGAGCAGATTCCGCATGGCATAACACGAGGCGACGCTGGGCAGAAACCAAAACGTGTGCGACAGCAAATTCAACAGCCGCGCATCCGAAAATGGCATCGGCGGTTTTTGCGCGCCGAGCTTCAGATTGTCCACACTCGTGGCCTGGAACGCGCCGCGAATCAAATCCAGCCATTTCTGGACTTCATCCTCGTAGGCGAATTTTGCCTTGTCGCCGATGCCGGTGGCGGAGAAAAAGACATTCAGATCGAACTCGTTGAACTCGCCCTGCAACGCAATCTCGCGGATGGCGTCCGGCAACTGATATGTCAGCAGCACCATGCGCGGCAACGCGGCGTAGGGATTGTTTTCGCCTTTCCAATCCTGCTTGGCGCGCTGCTCGTCCGAATACGTCCAGTTAAAAATCTGTTCTTCGATGAACTCGCCGGTGGCGATGGCCCGGAACGGCGTGCCGGACAAATACAGGAAACCGCCCGTGGTGATGGGCATGATGTCTTCATCAAATTCCCGCATTTCCCTGCTCTCGGCGAAATCCAGTTCCTTTTCATCTTCCGCCTCAAACAACTCCTTGGCGTTGGCCCGCCATGCGCCGTAATGATATTCGTCCAGGATGACGCAATCCCAATTAGTCGCGTGAACCCATTCGTTCTTCGTCTTGATGCCGCCGGTGCTGGGATTGCGGCCCAGATAATCCTGAAACGAGCCAAAGCACACGAGCGGCTTTTTCTTTTCTGCCTCCTCGTAAGTCAGGCCGCCGGGCTTGATGAACTGCCAGCCTTTGAAATCCACATGGCATTTCAAATCCTCCTCCCACGCGCTTTGCACCGCCGGCTTGAAGGTGAGCACCAGCAACTTGCGCCAGCCCATTTTCAGCGCGAGCTGATACGCGGCGAAGGTTTTGCCGAAACGCATCTTGGCGTTCCAGAGAAAATGCGGCGGCCGGCCGGAATTTTCTTTTTTGAAGCTCTTGAAATAGTCTGCGGTCTTGACCACCGCCGCTGACTGCTCCGGCCGCATCTTGAATTCCAGCGACCGGTTTTCCTCGTTCAATTGGCCGGTCCTGACTGCTATCACCGCCGCTTTGATTTGCGCCACCGAGCACCGAAACCATTCGCCTTTGGGATTTTTGACGCCGTTAACCCGCAACATACGGTGAACGTCATGGTCGGTGAACACCGAGCCATCATTCCGCATGGCCGGTTCTTCGAGCACGATGCGATAGGGCAATTGGCCGGGGCGCAATGTCGGATATTGCTGCGCAACCCGGCCTTGAACATCAACCGTCGTGTAGCCCACTTTCAAAAGGTCGGCATACTGCGGATTCGTATCCTCGTAAGCGTAGATGGTGGGCCTCGGCTCTGGCCGGGGCGGGAAAAAATCCTTACTCATCTTTTGCCTCCATCGGCCTAACGCGGGACTCTATGAACGCAATGTCATCCTTCGACAGCTTGTATTTTTTATAGAGGTCATCATCCGTCCAGGTGCGATTCCATTTTTGCACTGGCACCCACGTGTATGTGGAGCGCGTGGCGTGTTGGGTGATTTTGCGTAGCGAAACCAAAAAACGAAAAAACCGCGTTCGCAAGTAACTTTGAACATTGACTGCCTCTTTTTTCAAATCAACGAAGAAGAAAAGAAAAGTCTGAGTGCAGACCGACGGCGATCTGGCAATATAACTTGGCCCAAGCACCATTGCAGGACGCGCTCCGCGCTCGCCATACGCCTGTGGAACCATTACCTTCCACTTGTCAATCAGGTGAGGACTCTTGCTGACGTCTTTTCGGTTAATGTAGCCGACGAGCCGTTTTCCTTTTCGATTATAGTGTAGCTCGACATCGTTCGATTTTTTTGTCTCATGGAAGCCGTCAAAGTTGGATGTCCAGCCGAATTCCTTGTCCACCGACAAAATGTCAGTGATGGACGGCTCGCCTGCGCTCAAAACCTTTTGCAGTATCTTCAAAGCGCGGATGTCGCGGACGAGAACGTCGTGCTCGCTCAAGTTGCGTTCGACTGGACCAACTGTTTCATCGCCGAAAACGGTGGTAACTTCGCACGGCCCATTGTGGTCGCGTTCCCAAAGGAAGAAGCAGACACCGCCTTCGAAATCCACACCCGGAAAAACCTGATCCATCCGCTCGTAGTCCACCAGCTTTCGCATCCGGCGATCTTCCAGCATCTCGCGCCGAAAATCGGACAAACCCAATCCACCGGCCATCCAGCGCGAAGGAATAATCATGGAAAGATAACGCGGATTCATCTTCTTGGCCTGATCCACAAATTTGTTGTAGATGGGAATGTCGCGCGTGCCGCCATCCGAGCCCAATTGGTAGGGTGGATTGCCGACGATGACGTCAAATTTCATATTGAATATCTCCTCTGGCTTTTTAGTGTGGATAAATTGGTAGGCATGGGTTTCCAATTCGTTGCCCCGGTCATATTCCTGCCGGGCGGCACCGCAGAAAACGCAGTGTTCATCTTCCCAGGTGTGCCGGACGCGTTTGAAACGGATGTTGCCCTGATTGTCGTCGAACGCATCGCACACGGAATATTTGCCGTTGGCGGTTTTGGAACAATACGCCGACCGGCGGGCGATGTGCGCCGTCAATTCCGTGATGGCGATGGCGA
>DATEGR010000174.1:0-7249 GCA_035279985.1 Verrucomicrobiia bacterium | reverse complement strand
GGACGTTACCGATGTCGGAGCGGATGGCGGCATAATACATCGGGGTTACCGTGAAAATCATCGGCACCTGCTCGGCGAGAATTTCCTGGACTTCATCAAAGTATTTTTTCCGTTGGTCCAAATTCAACGTTTGCATCTGTGCGTCCATCAGGTGATCCATTCGCGCTTCCCAATCGGTCGAAGGGCTTTTCTGGCGGGGAAACCACTGGTGGGTGTAGCCGCTGGACTTGAGGTTATTCATGCTGCTACCCGGATCCGTGCCCATGTCGGAATACAGTCCCAGGAGAACGCAGTCGTAATCGTAGGTGTCGTCAATTTTGGTGATGAGCGTGTTGAACTCGATCGGCTGGAAAATGACCTTAATTCCGAGTTTCTGCAAATCCGACGCGATGAGCACCGCCGTTTTCCCCCGCGCGCTATTGCCGGTGTTGGTGTTCAGCACGAATTCAATTTTATTTCCGTTGGCGTCGGTCAGAAAATCGTCGCCATTCCGCTTTTCAATCCCGATTTCCTTCAATAATTCCAGCGCCTTGGCCGGATCGTAAGGATATTGTTTAATGTTCGGGTCGTACCAGAACCCATAGCCCGGCGTCAGAAAACCGTAGGCGGGAATCCCGCGGCCGGAAAAGACGGATTTGATGATGGCTTCGCGGTCGATCGCGTAGGAACAGGCCTGGCGGAATTTCACGTTGCGAAACCACTTTAACTTGACCGGATCCACGTACGGTTTGCCGGTCTTGGCATGCACATCGGTATTTTCGTTGAACCAAAAGAAACTGTTTTCCAGCCCGATGCCCGGTTCGAGCAAACGAAAACGGCCCTTGGCCGACTCGGCTTTGAACTGCTCGTATTCGTACGGATAGATAAAATCGTCCGCGTCGCTCTCGCCGCTCAGGAAGCGCAGTGACATCGCATTCATATCCGGCACCACAGTAAAAATCATGTTGTCGAAATAAGGCAGCCGCTGGCCGTTGCTGTCCACTTCGCAAAAATACGGATTGCGCTCCAGCATGGTATATTGCGCCGCCTTGTATTCCTTGAGGCGATACGGTCCGCTGCCAACGATGGCCTCCGGTTTCCAATTCACGCCATACGCCGATGAGAAGGTTCCGTTGGCAACGTATTTCTCCAAAACATGCTTTGGGTAGATGGCCACGCCTGCGCCGAAAGCCGCCAAAAACGGCGCATACACTTCCGGTGTTACGACTTTTATCGTCAGGTCATCCACTTTGGTCACGGTAAATTCTTTCCCGTTCACGATAAAAGGGTCTTTGATAGCGCTGGGAATCGCCGGATTGTAAATCACCTCGTTCCAGGTGAAGATCACGTCATCTGCCGTCAACGGCGCACCGTCGCTCCAGCGCAGATTTTTTCGCAGCGTGAAAGTCCAGGTTTTGCCGTCCGGCGAATTGGTCCATGACTCCGCCAGACCGGGTTTTACCGTTTGCGTCGGCACATCGAAATTCAACAGTCCCCAGAACATGAGCCGGCCGATATCCATGGACGACGATTCGTTGGCGATGAGGTAATTGAAAGTCTTTGGATCACCCAGCTCGGCCACTACAAACTTTCCTCCGGGAACACCCGGCGTGCACTCCACCACCACCGGCGGCTCGGGCAGCGGATAATTCGTTACGGAACCCGCCGACGAAGTGGGTTCGGATTTTTTGCCGCAGCCGGAAAGGCAGGCGATGACTGTGCCCAGGACCACGGAGCTCCAAGCGAATTGTTTAATGTTCATTTTTCTTTCAACAGTTTGAACAACGAAGAAACAAAGTAACGAAGACGGAGGATTTCAACAACTTTTCGTTTCTTCGTTGCCTGCAGCAACCGACGCAAGTCGGCTCACCTTCAGAAAATGGAGCGAACTGACGTTCGCTGCTGCCGACGCTCTCTCCTTTTCACTCGCCAAACGCGCCGGGTTTTTGCCACGTTGCCGGGCGTTATTGCAATGTGGTCCTATCTGTTCAAGCGGCTGTTGCACATGATCCCGCTCCTGCTGGGCGTGTCGTTGCTCACCTTCCTGCTTATGGCCTTGTCGCCGGGCAATTATTTTACCGCGCTCCTGCAAAACCCGCAGATTTCACCCGACACCGTCGCCCGTCTCAAAGCCCAATTTCACCTGGATCGGCCATGGTACGTCCAATATGTCTACTGGCTCGAAAACGTCCTGCGCGGCAACTTTGGTTATTCCATGGCCTACCATATTCCCGCCACGTCGCTCATTTTTCAACGACTCTGGAACACATTCCTGCTTTCGTTTTCCGCGCTGATTATCGCCTGGGGCGTGGCTGTCCCGTTGGGTATCTGGGCGGCCGTCAAAAAAGATTCGTGGGTGGATCGCGCCTGCTCGCTGTTCGCCTTTGTCGGCTTGTCCGTGCCCGACGTGTTGTTGTCGTTGTTGGCGTTGTGGTTCGCGGCGGCCACCGGCTGGTTTCCCGTCGGCGGTGCGCAAAGTCCGCTTTACGATTTTTTGTCGCCGGCACAACAGTTATGGGACCGAACGCATCATCTCATTCTGCCGGCCATCGTGCTCGCCGCATCAGACCTGGCCGGCATCATGCGCCGGATGCGTTCCTGCCTGCTCGACACGCTTCGGGCCGAATATGTTACCGCCGCCCGCGCCCGCGGCCTCGGCGAAGGCTGGGTGGTTTATAAACATGCGCTCCGAAACGCCATCAACCCGCTCCTGACCATTTTCGGCTATTCGCTCGCCGCGCTGTTGAGCGGCGCGTTCATCGTGGAAAACATCATGGCCTGGCCCGGTCTCGGCCGGTTGACCATGGAAGCCTTCTTCGCCAAGGACTCGTATCTGGTTGTGGACTGCGTGGTCATGGCTACGGGGTTGCTGGTCATTGGCAATTTTGTCGCCGACCTGCTGCTCGCCTGGAGCGATCCGCGCATACGGCTCAAATAAATGAACGGAATCGCGCATATACAAAATCCGACAGGAGAACAACCGCTCTCGCCGTGGCAGTTGTTCTGGCGGCGATTGAGACAGCGTCGCATTGCGATGGTGGGCGGCGTGATTTTGATTGTGCTTTACCTGGTGGCCTTGTTCGCCGGCTTCGTCGCGCCTTACAGTTACAGCCGGCAGGACCGCGACCGCTTTTTCCATCCGCCCACCTGGCCCCGGCTGGCTGGCTTTCAGCTGGTCGTGCCACGATATGCACAACTGCCGGGCGATTTCAATTATCGTGCCGCCGCGAATGACACCCGGCCGATCCATTTGTTTGTGCGCGGCGACGAGTACAAATTATTCGGTCTGATTCCGGCCACGCTTCATCTGTTCGGCACCGGCGATGGAAATTATCCGGTCTACCTGTTCGGTACGGACCAGTTCGGACGCGATGAATTTTCGCGCCTGCTTTACGGTTCGCAAATTTCGCTGTCCATTGGCATCGTTGGCATACTGCTGTCGTTTACGTTCGGTATGATCATCGGCGGCATTTCCGGCTATTTCAGCGGCTGGACGGACACCATCATCATGCGGCTGTGCGAGCTCATCATGTCCATCCCCGCGCTTTATCTCATCATTTCGCTGCGCGCCACGTTTCCGCCCAGCATGAGCTCGGCGCAGGTTTATGCCATGATCATCATCATCTTGAGCTTCATCGGCTGGGCGAGCATGGCCCGGGTGATTCGCGGGATGACACTGTCCTTGCGTGAACAGCAATTCGTCCTTGCCGCGCGTTCGCTCGGACAGTCGCATCTGAAAGTCATCGTCCGTCATATTTTGCCAAACACGTTTTCCTACGTCATCGTGGCGGCGACCTTGAGTGTGCCGTATTACATCCTGGGCGAGGTGGTGCTGAGCTTTCTCGGTGTGGGTATTCAGGAGCCGAATGCCAGCTGGGGCAACATGCTGACCGCGGCGCAAAACACCCAGTATCTGCGGAATTTTCCCTGGTTGCTGGCGCCGGGCGCGGCGATTTTTATCACCGTTCTCGCTTTCAACTTCCTCGGCGATGGATTAAGAGACGCGGCAGACACAAAGTCGCTATGAAGACGGAGGTCAGAGGTCGGAGGTCAGCGGTCAGACTCGCGAGCGTGCGTTTGCGGCGGGTGCGGATTCCGACTTCCGACCTCTGAAATCCGATTTCTGAAAATGAATTTGCTCGAAATCAAAAATCTGAAAATGGACTTCGGTAAAAATGCCGACGCGTTGCGCGCTGTGGACGGCGTGTCGCTCACCATCGGCGCGGGCGAAACCGTCTGTCTCGTCGGTGAAAGCGGCTGCGGCAAGACCGTCACCGCCTTGTCCATCGCGCGGCTCGTGCCGACGCCACCCGCCAACTACGTCGGCGGGGAAATTTTGTTGAACGGCCGGGACGTTTTGAAGATGTCAAACGGCGAATTGCGTTCCATCCGCGGCGGGGTGGTCAGCTACGTGTTTCAGGAACCCGGCGCGTCACTGAACCCGGTCTTTCGCATCGGCAACCAGATCAGGGAATCATTGAAGCTGCATCGCCCGGGAAAGGCGACCAATGAGGAAGTCATCCGTCTGCTGAAACTCGTCGGCATTCCGGCGCCGGAATCGCGTATTCGCAATTATCCGTTCGAGATGTCCGGCGGCATGCAGCAACGCGTGATGATTGCGATGGCGCTGGCGAGCGAACCCAAGCTGCTGGTGGCCGACGAACCGACCACCGCACTGGATGTGACGATCCAGGCGCAGATTCTCGACTTGTTGAGCGGGCTCAAGCGGCGGTTGGGCATGGCGATTCTGCTCATCACCCACAACCTCGGCATTGTCGGCGACATGGCCGACCGCGTGGCCGTGATGTATGCCGGGCAGATTGTCGAGCTTTCGCCCGCGCGCGAACTCCTGCGCCGCCCGCTGCATCCTTACACCCGGGCGCTGATGGCGAGCGTGCCGAAACTGGGCGGTGACGCCGAGCGGCTCTCGGCCATTCCCGGCAACGTCCCGCGCATCGGCAACTTCCCGCCCGGCTGCCGTTTCGCGCCGCGCTGCGTGATTGCCAGGCCGGAATGTTCAAAAGAAATCCCCGAACTGGTCGAGGTCGAAGCTGGACGATGGGTCCGGTGTCCGTTTTGGAAAACAACATGAGCCTGCTCGAAGTCAAAAACCTGAAGGTGCATTTCCCGGTGAAACACGGGATGTTCAGCCACGACCACGTTTTTGCCTCGTTGACGCCCCTTCGCGTTGGGCTTAATTTTCCAGCATGAGCACGGTGGCTGAAATCAAAGCTGCGATTGACCGCCTCTCGCCGCAGGAGCGTTGCGAGTTGGAGGCGTTGCTTCATCCCTGGCCGGACGACGATTGGGACCGCCAAATGGCCGCAGACGCCAAGCCGGGCGGCAAGTTGCACCGGCTGATGGAGGCTTCGGAAAAAGAGGCGAAGGCGGGTAAGCTGGTTGATTTGCCGGGCTGCGATAAGAAATGAAGGCAAAAGCCGACCCGGAATTCTGGCGGCATTACAACGAATTGCCCGCGCGGGTTCAGGAGCTTGCCCGGAAGAGTTACGCGCTTTGGCTGGCCAATCCGTTTCATCCTTCACTGCAATTCAAGCAAATCAGCAAAACCCAGTGGTCGGCGCGCGTCGGCCTGCACTATCGCGCCACGGGTTATTTTCTCACGCCGGAACTTTTTGTTTGGGATTGGATTGGCACGCACGAGGAATACAATAAATTCTGACGCGCGTTATGCCATTGCTCGAAGTCAAAAATCTGAAGGTGCATTTTCCCGTGAAGCACGGGATGTTCAGCCGCGACCGCGAATTCGTGAAGGCGGTGGACGACGTGAGTTTCAGCCTCGAACCGGGTGAGACGCTCGGTCTGGTCGGCGAGAGTGGTTGTGGCAAGACGACACTGGGCCGCGCCATCGTCCGGCTGGTGGAACCGACGTCGGGCAGTGTGTTGCTCGAGGGCGAGGACATCACGCAAATGAACGGCTCGGTATTGCGCGCCCGGCGGCGCAAGTTCCAGATGATATTCCAGGACCCCTACGGCTCGCTCAACCCGCGCATGACGGTCGAGCAAATTGTCGGCGAGGCGCTCGATATTCACAAACTGACCGACAGCAAATCCGCGCGCCAGAAACGCATCACGGAATTGCTCAAGGCTGTCGGCTTGGATGCAGTTTATGCGCAGCGTTATCCGCACGAATTCAGCGGCGGGCAGCGTCAGCGCATCGGCATTGCGCGCGCGCTGGCGGTCGAGCCGCAATTGATCATCTGCGACGAGCCGGTGAGCGCACTGGATGTTTCGGTGCAGGCGCAAATCATCAATCTGCTCCGCGATTTGCAGCAGCAGCGCGGCATCGCGTATCTGTTCATCGCGCATGATCTCGCGGTGGTTGAACACATCAGCCGCCGGGTGATGGTGATGTATCTCGGCAAGATTGTGGAAACAGCAGACGCCAGGACCATCGTCCGCGAACCGCAACATCCCTACACGCAGGCGCTGATTTCCGCCGTGCCGGAGGTGGACCCGGAAACGAAACATCAGCGCATCATCCTGCCGGGCGACGTGCCGTCGCCGATTCATCCGCCGAGCGGCTGTCCGTTCCATCCGCGCTGTCCGATCGCGCAACTCCCGAAGTGTGCGGAAGAATTTCCCGGATTCCGCGAAGTGGCAAAAAATCATTTCGCTTCCTGCCACTTGGCCGGGACAAAAATTGAATCGCCCCGTAACCCGATGCGGGGCGAAACCGTCTGACCAAAGACAGCTAGTGATTCGGGGACGTGGCCGGTGGCCGTCCACCCGGTTGAAAGTCGCACTGGCCTTGGAGGGAACCCACCCGTACCAGGAGCCGGTAGGTGACGTTGGATGCCAACGGTTCCGGGCGCGAACCGGGCACGGCGGGCTTCATGCCGGGAAGGCTCTGGCCATAGGTGAAAAATTCCACCGGCGCGGACCCTGAATCGGAAATCAAATGCCAGACGGGGACGGCGGCGGGTTTGATTTGCCCGGCGTCGAGCGGGACAACTTTCACTTCTGAAAGCTGGTACGGCTGCCCCCCAAAGCCGAAAAGGATTATCGGCTGGTCTGGCCGGGAAGGGGTGCGTGACCGGAAGGACCGTTCGGTGTAGGAAATTCGGATGGTTTTTGGTTGGAACCAGCCCGTGAAATGATAAACATATATGCACGCCAGCAAGAGCGCGGTGACGATGAACAGCCAGTTCCGCTTGGTCATAAGTAAAAATTGAATGTACGAGGCGTGGTGCCCGTCCAACCATGCAACCAGACGCACCGACAAATCGAATGGTTATGAAAATAACAGGCC
>DATEGR010000173.1:0-8259 GCA_035279985.1 Verrucomicrobiia bacterium | reverse complement strand
AAGCGATATAGGACAGTGCAGCGCTGTTTGTGATCACGTAGGTGGTAACCCCGACGCCGTTGCCCTGGCCGAAATTCCAGTAGTTTGAGGTTATGTCAGCACCGAGATTCAATGGCGAATTGGTATATTCACTAAACGGCTCGTAAACCGGCCAGTTGAACTGCGCCCGGGCGCCGGGAAGCATCAGAAGGAAGCCGCAGGCGGCCGCCACGCTTTTCAACAACTTGAATTTGGATTTTAGTCCACCGACTGCGTTGTTTGTGACTGTCTTCATAGTGGGAGGTCTGTTTCGGTTTTGAGGTGAGGTGATGGTTCTTGAAATCGCATTGCTGGGGCTGAATCACTTCGTCCTTGGGAAAAGTCACCGCTAATGGCCATTGGCTGTATCCGTGGCAATCCAGAGGTCGTTTCTGTTGGGGCTGGCAGCCATGCCGTAAAAGTCATTGTAGCGAATAAACTGCACGCTTCCATCCATGCGGCCAATATCTGCGCCCGAGCCGCCGTGCTGCTCGCCAATGCCTTCGCCGGGGCCAGCTGCGCCGTCCTTGAAGGGAGCCACCGAGTTTGTGGTGCAGTTCGCCTCCCACAGCACAATCGCGTCCCCCCGGAAGGCAGTGATCTTTTGTGGTTGGTTCTGGCTGAAGTTGGCAACGCCCCAATTCATGACGTAACTTGAAAATTTCACCTGCCGGCTGTTAAACAAAGATGCGTACCTCGGCGGCGGATCTAATGGGCACTGGTACATCCGCCAGACTTTGGGGACTTTGTGATTCGGCCCGATATTGTTGACCGACGTTCCTGTCACCTTGCCGTTGCTGATATATTGCCAGAAGGCGCCCCCCTCCGGACCCAGCAGCGTCCAGGACACACCCGCAGGGATCCCGTGGCCCAGACCCGCCGGCGTGAGGCCGGTTCGGTACAACCAACCCGGTGGATCCCCACCCGGAGTTGCAGAATTCCAGGAAAAGGCCGAATCAGCGTTTGGGTGGGCAATGACTTGATTGTTGTCGTCGGCGCACATGGTATTGGCCACGAGCAATTCCTTGAGGTTGTTGATGCAGATGGTGCGCTGGGCCTTTTCTTTCGCTGCCGCCAGCGCCGGCAGCAGTATCGCGGCCAGAATTGCGATGATCGCGATCACCACTAGCAATTCAATCAGGGTAAACCCGGCCGCTCGCCGCCACTTCCCCCGGAAACCTTTTACGCCGCCGTTGCGCGCCGTAACTCCCCATGTGGCCATAAAGAATCGGATTTCTTTCACAAAGGTATAATGCTTTTTTATCATCTCCCACAAATGTTCCAATGCAAAAACTGTCAAAACATTTGCAAAAAATGATAATTTGCCCCCTCGAACCTGCGGCTGTCCGGATAATCGCATCACCGGCGGCAAAATCATGAGCTCCGCCACCCGTGACGTAAAAAGCCGCGTGGCGGAGGCATTGCGCCTGTACTGCATAGAGTTTCTGGACCGCTGCGTGGTCCCGCAATGCGGGAATCACGCGGCTGGAAGACCGCCTCTGGTTTTGTCCAAAGTCAGAACTGGCAACGGCCCGATCGAGTCCGTATAGGTGTTTAGCCGGACGCCTCGCGTCCGAGCTGCCAAGCGAAATTAAGCCGGAGCGCTTCGTCCGCTGGACGTAACTACGGAAAA
Source organism: Verrucomicrobiia bacterium (assembly GCA_035279985.1). Lineage (GTDB taxonomy): Bacteria > Verrucomicrobiota > Verrucomicrobiia > Limisphaerales > UBA11358 > UBA11358. The sequence continues at coordinate 6,608 of DATEGR010000173.1, read as the reverse complement.
GTAACCTTTTCCGTCAGTGATGCTTTTTGTCTCTTGACCTATCGGGCTTAATAGGTGTTAGCTGCCTTTGTCTCGACCATCCTGTCGTCTCCTCTCTTTCAATGTCTGCACGGCTTTCTGGCTGGCTGCCGCTGACCATGCCTGAAGGTCGGTGTCGGAGCAAAAGGATAAGAACGAAGTCTCTTCCTTGCTCCGCTGCAACAAATCCGGCCGCTCGGTGACGAGCAAATCCCTGAAGATGCCCGCGAACTCTAGGCCACAATCGAAGCACCAATAAATCGCGCCGCCACCGGCGCGCATCTCACCAGATAATGCATCCCTGCCACAGAACACGCACTTCTTTCCGACAACCGACAACGCCTCGACCTGCTTCAGGTCTAACTTGTCCAAATCCAAGCCCATCGGTGGAGCGCAATCTCTGCAGAGGTGAACGGCCTCCTCCGCCGCGCCATCCACGACGGTCGTGAAATGCACCGTGGCTTCTTTCTGATGGCATTTCTGGCAAAGCATGACGATGGCAGCTAACAGGTATTCGGCCAAACCCAGGTTTGGCCTAATTCGGGAAACGCAGCAGGCCGGTTTTGGTTCATGTGGTTATCAAAGGCCAAGATATAAAGAAACGGCGCTTCACCGGTTCGGCCTAATTCGGGAAGGCGGTTTTGGGACTTGGCATGGAGCACTTCTGCAGGCTTCGCACTTGGAGCGTTGAGGATTGCTCCAGTCGAATTGGGCATCCGCTTTTTCACTTGGCCTAAACTCTAACACCGTCTTTTGGAGGGTTTCAAGGGGAAAAGCCCATGGTTCCGCCTGAAAAGCCTCAGCCGGTCGCAAAGGCAACAGTATTGCTTGGCGGCGTAAGCGGATTCTCATCACCGTCCATCGGCACAAGGTAATATTTGTAGCCGACCGCGTCTGCCGGATCATCAAAGTCGGTGGCCCAGGTGCGCAACTCGCCTTGTACCTGAACCCGGTCGTTGAAGACGCCGGGCGGTTCATTGGCCTGATGCACAAAGATGTGGAAACCGTCACAAACAGGCCCGTGGTAAACCCAGTCCAGCGACATGGTGACGTTGTTGGCGATGAGTACCGGCGTGCGGTTCGGTGGTGGTCTGCGGATGCTACTGGCAACTCTTACTGAGCTTGATTTCATAGATTCATTTGGGGGTGATTTTTTGGTTGGGTTGTAGCGGCGGTCTGTGACCGCCGAACCCGGCGCTCATAGAGCGCCGCTACAATATCAATAATGGTCAGGCGAATGTCCGGTGAGCACGTTGCTGTGGGGGGTGATTTCGTTTCCATCGCCATCGCAGCCAACGACGTACAGCGCCCAATCAACGTTCCTGTCGCCAATCCAGTCCCAGTAATTGGCAGGCAACTCGTTCGGAAATGTTTGGCCGAGGTCGGAGTAATTGCCCGGTGGATTCTCGGAGCAATAGATTTCCCAGTATTCAACCGGAGATTCGGTCCAAACGACATTGAACGTCATACTGCCCATATCAACGCTCACGACTGGGGCAGGGGGGGTTGGAGGCGCGGCAGCCCCATTGCGACTGCCGCGCGGCGCATTTCCAATTTTGATACTGTAATGGTTCATAAGTGCTCAAAGCACTGACACCGACAGGGGTATTGACCACGGGCCGGTATGGCCGCGCTGGGTAATCCAGCGCGCGTACAAACGCACCTGGTCCGGCATGGTCGTCGAGTTCAGGCTTGCCGGGCTGCGTGAGACGAACTGGTTGGGCGCGCTGTCAGGTTCGCCTGCCGCAGGTGCCGCTGCGCCGTTGACCACGGCGATCTGCACGCCGATGGCATTGGCCTCGCGGGCGCGCGGTTGGGCGCTGCCTGACGCACGGAACCGCACGTTAATGATGCCGGGTACAACACTATCCACGCTGAACTCCGGCGGGACTTGGGGTGCTGTCTTGGGCGTTGGGCTGGGGTCGCGGCGGCTGATGCCGATGGCGGCAATCGCGTCGTCCGAGGCGTTTGACACGCGGGCGGCATTGGCCATGTTGCGGAGCTTGGCCACCAATTGGGCATGAGTCGCACCGGGCGCGTTCATGGCCTGGGTTTTTGCCTGTTTATCCAGTTTGGCGGCGTTGGCCGCATCAAAACTGGCCTTATCTGCCGTCAGCAATGTGCCCAACTCCGTTACGTCTCCGGCCGTCAACCCCACCGAAGTCGGGTTGAAGCCCTGTGTGGTTAGTGCATCGTGAACCTGCGTCGCGTAAGTCAACACATCGGCTTTCCGCGCCGGCAGGAATTTCATTCCATTAGCCATAATATTCCTGTGGTTGTTGGTTTAATCGCGTTCGCGTACCCATATGAAGCCTTAAGAAGAAACTGGCCCGCGTCCGTGTACTGCTCAAAATCGCATTAGCGTAAATCATGCCAACGAATGCAACGTCACGATGCCCTTATTCATAAAGATGAGTGCCGTTTAGATGAAAATGCGTCGCTTATTTTGCAAGATGAGCCGCTTGCACGCGAAGATACGCCGCTTATTTGCAAAGATGTGTCAGTTTCACGCAACGATAAATTCCGTACACGCGAAAATCAGCGGCTGACAGATGAAGATGAGTTCCATCCACGCGACGCTCAATGAGAATACATGGAAATAAGCGACTTACACTGCAAGATGAACGGCTTGCACGCAAGAGAATGGAACTCAGCGACCGGAGAAAGCGACCGGCACGGGAAGGAACCAGACTGAGACACAAACCGGCGCAACTGAGACACGAGGGAAATTTGAACCGCCACTCGTCGCGTCGACTTGCCGCGCCGAAACGGCGTGTAGGCGGGAGCAGCGCGGAGATGGAAGGCGCAGAGGTTTGACACGGTTTGCACGAATTACCACGAATCCCAAAACCCGTCAGGGCTGGCATACCAATCGTAGCAGTCCCGCAAAGCGGGATCGATCCGCTCATTATTCCGACGGGGGAGAAGTTGGAGCCGACTCACGTCGGCTGCTACGGCAGTCTGCAGGGGCAACGGAGCGCGTGGCTCGCGCACGATGCTGAGCGATGACGGAAATCAGACTTGTCGCGCACTCCGCAATTCGAAATTGTCATGGCTCTTTTCCGGTGTCCATTTTGGGATGGACGAACAGGGCAAGAGCGGTTGAATTTCTGGATGGACGCCAACGTGTTAAAAAAATAAACTGGCTTGCGAATTCATGAAAATGAAATTTTTCTCTATTCTGTTGCTGAGTATTTTTACTTCATTTACCGGATGCGATAGAAGTGACAAAGCCGCCACACAATCACAAATTGGTGGATTGCAAACTCAGGTTGATGAATTGCAAAGGGAAAGCAATGAACTGACGAAGAGCAATCTCACCTTGCAGGGAAGAATTTTAGAACTTCAGGATAAGGTAAAATCCAGCGAACAAATTAATGCAGTATTAAAACAACAACTTGAATCTGTGAATCTTCAACTTAACAAATATCTTGAAATCTCTAAAGCAAATGCGGAGCAAGAAAAAGATAAACCCATTGAGGAAACAATTCGCGCTTTTCGCAAATTCAATTCTATCGTATCAGCTTCCATCACGTTTGATGAATACCGCCAAAAACTTCAAGATTTAAAAGTTGCTTTAGATGAAAACAGTCCGGCCATTGAAAGCAATGACATTGCCAAACAATTTCAAGACGCATATGCCGACTACCAAGATGCGTTTGTAGTTTGGGGGGCATCTTTGGGCCAGGATCTTGGCGATTTCGAAGCAGCTATGAAAAGGCATGGACTTTGGAGTTCTCAAATTCCCGAAGACAAGGTGGCGACTTATCAAGCGAATTATGAAAGCCTGACAAATATGCCAAATGCGTTACGGGTGCCTCCTCCTTTATTGACGTATAATTACGATATGCTGAAATATGATGTGAGCCCGTGCCTTCAAGCATGTTCCAGTTCGGCGATGAATGTAATTGATGATGTGGAACGAAAAATTCGGGAACAGAAGCCATAATACAGACATTGCGTGCCGACCTTCGTGTTGAAGGTCTAATATAATCCAGCCGGATCATGATTTTTTGTTCGTAGCCAGAATAAATGGGAACAAAGACCATCGAACCCCGGTTTGATACTTGCCTCGTGAACGCCATACTGATGAAGTAGCCTCTTGAAACTGCGGCGTAATTTCCCAGGAATAACAATGCAGTCAATATGCTTTGCTTCCAAAGGAGTTTCTGGATTTACATGGATCGTAAAAAGACCACTCTGCGCCACTATTCTCTCTGAAATACTAGGCGGGACGACCTTTGCGAAATCCCTGTATTTTCCGTATCTCTTGCACTTGAGCGGTGAACGTCTGCTATTCTCTTGCCAGTCGAAAGGCTCTCGTTTCCTAAGCACAAATACCCCGCTGTGCCCATGAAATTCACCAGCCACTGCAAAATAAAGTGCTACCAGCGGGTTACGCGTCCAATCCAAAAGCCGGGTTGGTAAGCCGTAGTGTTGTGCAAAGAAGAGAGTCTCCCAATCGTTTCTGGGAAATGAAGTGGAAGTGGAATAAAAGAATGGAGCACGCTCTTTAAACATGCGGAACATTCTCCTCTCGTCTGCGGCCCTGTCATCCATCCATTTAATATCTGACGGTGGACGCCCTATTTTTGGGATAAGGTCGTAATTCACATCCTTCACGCCGCGATACACCGTCGTGGTGGTATCATAAACTTCTTTTTTATGTTTATCCAAAAGTCGTTCATGAAATTCGTTGAGCGAGTTAATTGGGATTATGTCAGCCGCCTTATCTTTAGGAAAAGTTTTCAAATACTTCTGAAACCGTATACGTTCGTCAGATGACAATTCGGTAGGTGTGTCTTCATCTGGTGACGTGTTGTATTGCCGATTTGCTTTCATGAAATTAGCGTAAGTTGGTGAAAAATGTTGTCCAGAATAATCCCATAATTTAACAGAAACTGGTTTTTTCGAGGTTCGCGCACAAGCTGGCCAAGGGGGAAATCGCGTCGCTGTCCGGGGCGGGGGATGACCCGCGCTATTTTCAAATCAGCGTGCCCGTGCAGCCGGGCAATTCGTGTGGGGCGCTGTTGGATGACCGACATTGTCCTTTTGGCTCATGAATGTTTTTTTACTCGATTCAGCGGCAATTTCCCATCCTGCGCTAACCTGACCAACCCATCAATCACCGCTTCAGTGGATGCCTCATCAGCCAGTTGCGAAAAGTCACAACATGTGCCGAGGACGCCACCGTCTTTAAGCAACTCTGGAAGCTCTCCTTCGTGCTCTAGGAACCGACGAAGGTATTCCTCATTATCTCTGAGTCGGTAGTATTCCTGTTTCCAATCCCGATACAGCAGGAAACCGACTTTGGTTCCAGCCTTGTCAACCGGCAAGAACGTATTTACGTCTGTTTGGTTTCGCGCCCGGTCATCGCTGATGAAATAACCAGTGTCGCTAAATAACCAGATAGAAAGGTTAATCCACTGGTCTTTGGTAATCTCCCGATGGAAATGAAATTCATAGAACATCAAATTTAACCAATCCCATGCCCAATTATCCAACGATCCTTTTCCATCTCTTGGGGCGCACTTGCTAAAACATGGGTAGCCACCCACATACGTCAGCTCCAATTGGGTGCCGATATATTTGGCGGCATCCAGCGCCATGCGTTGGTAGTCGTGGAGAAGCCGATAAGCTTTCCTCACGTCGAGAAGAGCTTCGTCGATTTTCGCCGTTGATACATTCATAATGTGGAGAGTTGTTTGCTACGATTCTGGAAAAGATGAAGATGGGGGGAAACGGAGCGACTCAGGCGATATCTGTCGAAGTTGAAATCCGCGAACCATAAACCGGTCGAGTATCCGTGCCAACCAAACAGGTCAATCACATGTGTAAGGGTTCGCACACAGGCCTGTGTGTGGGACGATGGGTATTTGAGTCCATCCAGCTCCTTCTTCATTCGCTTACATTCCGCCAGCACACGTTCCCACTTGCACATGAATACAGGGCAGTTAAACGCCGACACTTCCTCGTCTTTCGTGTCTGAGATACCGCCCATGGCAATCATCCCGGCTGGAATCGTTGCACTGCCGTATTCAGTGTTATAGGCGGTAATCTCTTTAGTCCACTGACCTCGATCCTGCATATTGGCGTCCCAGCGCTTTGACTCAATGATTAAATGGAAGTTGGCAAACTGTATGAATAGGTCGGGAATGACGCGGTTGGTATTACCAGTTCCCTTTGGATCCCAATTTGGCCAGAATTCTACGCTCAGCGGTTCCCCAGGATATTCCGGGAGACGATCCGTGTAACACGCATTTCGCAGAATCCTCCAGAATACTTCCGTCGGGAGGTGCAACAGGTGTGTGAAGACCGCTGCGGTCAGTGAGTCTTCGCAAATGTTGATGAATTTTCCAAGCATAGTGGGCCAAATATTATGGATACTTGGTAGCGTATTGGCTGGCGTGCCAATCACCGCAATAAACCACGCGGGTGTCCACGATGGTGGAAGGTTTTGATTTCGTTTGGTAGAGGCGGCTCGCCGAGCCGTCCGGCGGAAGTTCCGCATCTTTTTTCGGACGCTTCGGCGAAGCGCCCCTGCCTCGGCTCGCGGGGACGCTCGCCCCACCCGGGGGTTTGTCAGCGGT
>DATEGR010000172.1:0-6806 GCA_035279985.1 Verrucomicrobiia bacterium | reverse complement strand
AAACCCGACCAGGTGTAAACCATCCCCATGAGCAGCCAACTTCCAGTACCAGTCGGCGGCAATACCTTCGAACGAATCAAGCACATCAACAAACAAGGCTATGAATTCTGGTCGGCTCGCGACTTGGCGCGCGTGCTGGAGTATTCCGAATTTCGTCATTTCCTGCCCGTTATTGAAAAGGCCCGAGAAGCCTGCGAAAAAAGCGATCACCGCATTGAAAACCATTTCGAGGAAATCCTCGGTATGGTCACCATCGGTTCTGGCGCGCAACGCGAGGTCGAGGATTGGGCGCTCTCCCGCTACGCCTGTTACCTCGTGATCCAGAACGCCGATCCAAGCAAACCGCTGGTCGCGCTGGGACAAACTTATTTCGCCGTGCAAACACGACGGCAGGAACTGGCCGACGACGAAGCGTTGAAGGAAGACAAAATCCGCCTGCTGCTTCGCGCCGAAATGAAGAAGCACAACAAGAAACTCGCCGGCGTCGCCAGGCGATCCGGCGTGGTGCAACCACTGGACTACGCCATTTTCATGGACCACGGTTATCGCGGGCTTTACGGTGGACTGGGAACGCGCGACATCCACCAACGCAAGCGGCTCAAACCCAAACAAAATATCCTGGACCACATGGGCAGCACCGAACTGGCGGCCAATCTTTTCCGCGCCACGCAGACTGAAGAGAAGCTGCGCCGTGAAAACGTGCGGCACAAGGACCACGCCAACCGGATTCACCACGATGTTGGCCGAAAAGTCCGCCGCACCATCCACGAACTTGGCGGCACGATGCCGGAAAACCTGCCCACTGCCGAGAGCATCAAGAAAGTCGAGAGCCGTGAGAAGAAACGGCTCAAAGCCGGGCAATGAGCAGAAGCCTGGCTTTTGGTATCGCCGCGCCGGCCGGATGGACCACGTCGCCGAGGAACCGCGCGCGGAGCTGGCCGCTATCCAGGCCGAACTTCGCTCACGCCGCGGCGGGTAAGGCCCAAATTAAATTTGTTGTTCAAATTTAAATTGCTACTTCTGCAGGCAAGCCGTATCAAACTTGACACTTATGCAACTTCGCTGGCTTTTGCTTCTGCTGGTGTTTGTGTCCGGTTGTCACGCGTCAATCAACCGTCCCGTTGGCGAGCCTCTGACGGTATCAGATTTCCCGGAACCGCCACAGCAAATGGCAAAATGGGAACCAGACACAAATCTAATTTCGCCCGAATTCATTTCGGCGACCAAGTCGCTTTTTGAAGAGGGCCTCGCCGACCCGCGTGGCTGTGATTACCGGGAAATCGAAATTCACATTGGGGAAGTGTGGAGCGGCGATGGGGGTAAGGTCAAAACGCATGGCTGGGTTTTGCCCGGAGCGGCGAACAGCAATCAAACTTTCGCGGTTTGCTGGAACGGTTTGGTGTATCCGGTTATTTCCGTTGGCGAGCAAGTAAATATGCAGGCAGACGTGGAATCGCTTGTTGCTTCAGCGATAACGAATTCATCACGGATGCGGATGGCTCTTTACGGCCGGGCGTTCTCCGAAAAATTGTCCATTGCCCAGGATTCTCTTTTGCCACTAAAAGCCTGTCTTTTGTCGCGACTGGACGAAAAAGATATGGCGACGAACATTTGGAATGCCTGCAATGTCAGTCTACAAAATTCACACGGGCGACAACAAGCCAACGACCCATACCTCATGCTTGCTGGAGATTGGGCGTGGTCGCTTTTCGACCGCACCATTTGCGCACACATGAGGGGCGATGTGCCGCTGGCTTTGGTTTCGGCAAGGAAACTGTCCGCGATTCAGTCGAAGATTGAAGCCGAAGCTGCTCGACGTGGATTTCCGCATCCGCAAAGTTATGGCAATGGAATGCAGCAGCCCAAAGAGCAACCGTATCTGCCATTTCTCGATCAGTTGCCACAACTGCTTTCCGACTTGGAACGTAGCGCGCATGAACCCAAGGAAAAGAGCGTTGTTGAAATGGGTCTCACCAATTTTCCAAATCAGTCAGATCGAATTGCTGCGCTGATTGAAGACCTTGATTTAGTTAAAGCGCGGCAAATGGGACAACCGGGCTGGGTGGTTCCACAAATGGATCCGATTGTGCAAGCACTAATCAAAGAGGGAAATCCCGCCGTAGAACCTTTGCTGAAATGTTGGCAAAATGACAAGCGCCTGACCTGCTCGGTTGGTTTTGGCCGTGATTTTTTTCGGGACCGCCATGTGATGCCGGTTGCCGGCGCGGCGAAAGCGGCGGTGCAGGAAATTTTGCAGACACAATTCCAGAATGTGGCGGAAGCACGCGCATTTTGGAAACAATACAAGGGACTTTCCCAAGAAGAGCGATGGTATCAAGTGCTCCGCGAAGATACTGTTGTGCAGGAACAATCGGTTCAGGCAATGGCTGCTGGCGCACAACCGCATACTGAGAAGATGACGGTTTTCGGTCGCGGTCAATGGATGGAAGCCGCGCGTATGATTGTTCAACCAAACAATGTTGCCGGTGTCCCCGCGAGTGGCTTTTATAGCTCGAGGCCCCTATCGCCCGGCGAAAATGCAAAATTGCGCGGCGAATCGTTACGCTCCAAAAACAATCCATCGGTTACAGAATTGTTTGTAAAAAACGCCAACATCATTGCCGACCAAGCTGATCATCTGGATCAATTCCAAGGCGTGGATGCGATCCGGGTGGGAACCGAACTCACCGGAATTATCAACACATGGGAAAAACCTGCTGTAGTTGTGCCAGCACGAAGACTGATGCGCCGAGCCATCGCTCTTTGGCCAGATCCAAATACCTTCATTATGTCTTCTGGCCATGATTTGGCACGTGACATCCCAAGACTGGCAGAATTTCGGGTGGAAGCCGGTGACACAAATGCGCTAGATGAATACGCGGCATGGGTTAAATCGGCCGATGAAGAAAAAGTGGACGAATACGCGAACGAAGCTTTTGAACCACTTTGGCGGAATCCAACGAATGCAGCGGTAGTGAGCGTAAGCGAATGGCTTTTCAATAATACCAACTCACCCTGGAGCACATTACCATGGCAGCGTTCTACATTTCATGATCCGCTTGATACTGATTTGGTAAAACTGCCTGCGTTCCGAAAACTTCTGGCCAGAGAACTGGAAAATCGAACGGTGGTTGGTTCAATGCAATGGCGCAACAGTGGCGGTCAAAATATCATCTACAATCTAACCCACCGGAGCGGCGGCTATCAGTTTACCTGGCCGGATTCAGAGAGCCCTGCCGATGGAACAAAAGTTGAAGTGCGCCGTTGCGATTGGGTCGCGTGGTCTTTGTCCAAATCAAAGCAGATTACTTTTTTCAATCCGTTTGCGCCTGTTGAACAACGGGATGAAGCAATTAAAAATGCCAAGGCTGAATTAACCATGGATGGACACTGATCCCGCCACAGCGGGACGGATTCAATTCAACGCGAAGAATTCCAACCCACGAAGAAGAAAAGCAATACTGCTGAAACCCCCACTAATATCCGCTTTGTACCCGTTGACTCAACAAAGGAATTGAGCGCGTAACCGTCTCGCGGATTTCGGCAATTACTGCCGCTCGATCTATTTCATTGTCACCTTGGTAACGGAATACTGCTGATGGAGCTTCGACTATTTTCGTGGCTTTGCCGGGAATCAGTTCTTGGATTTCCCGATAAAGAGTACATTCCGACCCGACAGCCAAAACGGAATAATGAAATTCATACCGTAGAGGGTGATTATCGACACTCAGCATGAAACTCATAACAGCGATGCTGTCTCCGCGTTCGTTTTTTCCAGTTGCACGCGTTAAGCCACCTAACCAGCCAAACGAAAACGCCTTGTGCCTAGAAAGCCTCAACTGTAAATCGTTGACCAATTGATTAATCGACTGCGCAAGTGGTTGCAGGTTTGTAAAGTAGTTGCTCAGTTGCGTTTTCCTATCGTTTTTGCGAAGTGCTGCTGCTTCACGCGCCACAACTGTATCCAAATCCTCAACAATCCTTTTAGCGGTAGGATTAGCAACCTCGTTTAGTCGACCGATCAATTCTTCAACTTTTTGAAAACGTGAATCCAACTCGTAATTCAAACCCCTATCCAGAAGCCCATTGAGCAGGGCTAATTGCGACGGATTTTGAATGCGGCTAGAAAGCTCATAATCTGGGCGGCGGTGCGGCGGACGTCCTTGCGAGTCTCGCAAGTTTCTCGGCGAGCACCCGGTCAAACAATAAAAAAGAATTGCACAAACATCTGTTATATCAGAACGCGGGTCACGTTTGTTTTCTCCCGGTCCACGTCTTTCTGGAAGACTTACAAATTTATTGTCAAGCCCCTCGTCAACAGAAGTGTTTGTTGGATCAGTGTCCTCGTTGAATGAAAGCCCAAAATCGACCATCACAACATCCGGCGGAGCAATTGAGCGAACGATTATGTTTTCCGGCTTTATGTCTCGGTGAACGATTCCTTCTTTGCTTGCAGCTCGCAAAGTTGAACATAAATCAAGGGTAATTCCTAATGACGGTTCAACAGAGAGACCATGCGACTCTTCAATTAGGCTAGAGAGCATTTTCCCATCTACGAATTCCATCACAAAGAACATCGGAAGTTCGACGTTTTCAAATACCTCGGTATCACCATCCAACACCTCTGGGACTTTTCCGCCCGCGCTTCGCAGAATTTTAAGATTAGCGACTTCCTGATACATTCGTCGCCTAGCCTTTGGGTCTCTCACCTTATAAGCCTTTAGCAATTTTAGAACGGCTTGCCTCGCTCCGTCTGCCTTTGAGCGGACCAACCAAGTGTCACCTTGCCCGCCACCACCAAGCGATTTTACCTCGGTCCATTTTTCAGCCCATGGTTTGGCTGTATCCATTATTAATAATTCTCCATACCCGCACAGGAGCAAATTGGATTACGGTCGCCGTAGACGTTGTCGATACGACCAACCGCGGGCCAAACCAAATGCGGATTGTGGAGTGCGGATTGCGGAATGGAAAAACGCTCGGGCATTGGCTCAGGTGTAGTTGTCCATACCGGCACATGAGCACACGGGATTCCGATCCCCAAATACATTATCCACCCGACCAACGTGCGGCCAAAACTTGTATTCATGCAACCATTTGGCAGGAAAGGCCGCCTGTTCGCGCGGGTAAGGCCGGTCCCAATTGTTCGACGCAACCATGTCCGCTGTGTGCGGCGCGTTCTTGAGCAGATTGTTCTTTGCGTCGGCTGAACCACTTTCCACAGCGGTCATTTCCGCGTGGATGGCAATCATCGCGTCGCAGAATCGGTCGAGTTCGTACTTCGACTCGCTTTCGGTCGGCTCCACCATGAGCGTGCCGGCCACCGGCCACGACAACGTCGGCGCGTGAAAACCATAATCCATCAGCCGCTTCGCGACGTCCTCGGCAGTGACGCTGTGGAACCCGCGCAAATCCAGGATGCATTCGTGCGCGACCAGTCCGTTGCTGCGGTACAATGTCGGGAAATATTTTTCCAGGCGCTTGGAAATGTAATTCGCGTTGAGGATGGCGTATTTCGTCGCTTCGGCCAGACCGTCCGGACCCATCATGGCGATGTACATCCAGGAAATCGGCAGAATGCCTGCGCTACCCCACGGCGCGGCGGCCACGGGACCAATCGGATTTTCACCACCCAGATTCACGACCGGATGGCCGGGCAAAAATTCAACCAGATGTTCCGCCACGCCAATCGGCCCGACGCCCGGCCCGCCGCCTCCGTGCGGAATGCAAAACGTCTTGTGCAGGTTCAGATGGCATACATCCGCCCCGATGTCCGCCGGCCGGCAGAGGCCGACCTGCGCGTTCATGTTCGCGCCATCCATATAGACCTGCCCGCCGTTGGCGTGAATGATTTCGCAAATTTCCTTGATCGATGACTCAAAAACGCCGTGCGTGGACGGATACGTAACCATCAGACAGGCAAGGTCTTGCTTGTGCGCCTCAGCCTTGGCGCGGAGGTCGGCCACGTCAATGTTGCCTTCCTGGTCACACGCGACAGCAACGACTTTCATTCCTGCCATAACTGCGCTGGCGGGATTGGTGCCGTGCGCGGAAGTCGGAATCAGGCACACCTTCCGGTGGGGCTCATTGCGCGAGTCGTGCCAGGCGCGGATGACGAGCAGGCCGGTGTATTCGCCCTGGGCGCCGGCATTCGGCTGGAGTGAAATTCCCGCGAACCCGGTGATTTCCGCGAGCCAGTCTTCGAGTTGTTGAAAGAGCGTCTGGTACCCGCGCGTTTGTTTCAACGGTGCGAACGGATGAATCTTCGCAAACTCCGGCCAGGAAATCGGAAACATCTCCGCCGCGGCATTCAATTTCATCGTGCACGAGCCGAGCGGGATCATCGAAGCCGTGAGCGACAGGTCACGCGATTCAAGCCGCTTGAGGTAGCGGAGCATCTCCGTTTCACTGTGATATGAGTTGAAAACCTTGTGAACCAGAAAGGGCGAAGTGCGGGCATGTAGCGCAGGCATCCCTGCCTGCGAGTTCTCCGGGCATCCCTGCCCGGAGTCACCGGAACTGGGGGCAAGGATGCCGCCGAATCCCGCAATGCGGGACTGAGAAGCCTGCGCTACGTCATCGACGGTGAACGGCGCGGGCTTGTCTCCGTTGAAGACCTGCCAGATTTCTGCGACGTCGGATTCATTCGTGGTCTCGTCGAGTGAGACGCCGAGGGTTTTTGCATCAACAACGCGGAAATTCATCTGGTGCGTATCGGCAATTTTCAAGACGTCAGCGGCGCGTTGGTCACCAAGCGCGACGGGGAACGTGTCGAAGTAGGACAGGCGTCGCGCCTGTCTCACTTC
>DATEGR010000171.1:0-3597 GCA_035279985.1 Verrucomicrobiia bacterium | reverse complement strand
GAACCGCCAACGCGAGCAACCCGGTGGCGGCACCGAGAAAAAAGGCGAACCGGTTGCCCAAGCCGCGGCCAAGGCCGTTTTCCGGTGGCCGGACATATTTTCTTGTTTTGGCCAATCCCACGCCAAAAACCGCCATGCCTGCCAGAACCATAACGCCGCCGACCGTGCCCCAATCGGCCACCAGATTCAGGTAATCATTGTGCACGCGACCGGGACGCATTTGCATGCTTTCCGGCCGGTATTCCCGGAAGCGATAGTCGTAAAGCGCCGGGCCGACACCCCACCAAAAATGGTCCTGCCACATGTGGATGGCGGCACCCCACATGTCCCGCCGGACGCTCCAGTCTACTTGTGTGAATTTCTGGGGACTATTTATCCGCTGAGCGTAGCTGGGTGCTGTCGGGAGATATTTGGTTGCAAAAACCGTGCCCCCGGCCACAAAAACAACCAGCAAGCCGAGGGCCGGCAAACGATGATTGCGGTGGCAGCTTAACACCAGCAAAAGGGTCAAAAACCCCGCTGCGGCCGCTACCCACCCGCCGCGTGAAAAGGTCACCGCCAGACCGGCCATGATGCCGACTGCCGCGTAAATGAGCAGCGCGCGCACCAGGGGTTTGACACGTCCCACCAGCGCGTAGGCGGTCGCCAGCGGTAGAAGCATTTCAAGAAATCCAGCAAAATCATTCGGTGAAATGTAGGTGCCCGATCCGCGCCCCGTGTAGGGCGAGATAAAATTCCATACGTGGTTGGTGTGCGTCAGAAACTGGTAAACGGCGTAGCCTGAGATTCCCGCTGCCAGAAAAATCAAGGCGAAGCTGATGGTTTGCGCCGATGCCTGAGGACACAAATTATTGACGATGGCAAAAAACAAAAACGCATAGAGCAACACCTGGATCATTTCCCGCCGTGCCACGTATTCGATGTCGGCGGTGAGGTAACGGCCAATGGCATAAACGGCAAACGCCAGCACCACCCAGCCGATCGGCGGCCAAAGCAATCGAGGGTGGGGGCTGATCCACAACCGCAATGCCCAGATCAGCATCACGCCGATCGCCAATGCTTGAATAATAAGAAACGCCCACGCATCCACCGCGCCCATCGCCAGCGGGCCAAAGACGAGAATGGCGACCACGAGAAACAGTATGCCCCGTTCACACCAGCGATCCCATGCTTCACGATTCATTGCCGCCTGAATTTGTAGCAGCCGACGTGAGTCGGCTCAAATTTCTTTTGAAGAAGAATGAGCGGACTCACATCCGCTGCCGCGAATCAGCCGCGAGCCGCCAATTTCCTTTTCGCCGCTTCCGCCCGATATTCCAGGATTTCGCCGGGCTGGCATTCGAGCGTTTGGCAAATCGCCTCCAGCGTGGAGAAACGAATGGCCCGGGCCTTGCCGGTTTTGAGGATGGACAGGTTTTGCGGTGTGATATCCACGGCCTCCGCCAGATCGTTCAGCCGCATTTTGCGCTGGGCGAGCACCACGTCGAGATTGACGATGATGGGCATAAACCTAAACGGTGAGTTCCTGTTCCTCCTGAATCTTCCGGCCTTCGTCCATGATCCAGGCGAAGAAAATAATAAACAAGCCGACGAAGATGGGCGTGGTGCTCAAGTCCATGTCCTGCAACAAGCCTTGCATCTGGTAATTGATGAACCAGTCAACGATGAGGCAGTAGCCCAGAAACCGGATGCAATTGACATTTTTCGCTGAGAAGAGGATCCCTTTGCCATAAAGCCAGAACAGCCGCAACAACACTCCCGCAGCGAAAAACGCCAGCCCTTGCCTGACCACTGCCAGCCGGAAAATTGGCGGAGGCATTTCCGATGGCGAGGTATAAATATGATTGTGGGAAATGACCACCCGCAACACATCGTGGCGGGGCCCCGGCCAGCCCAACAGAAAACCAAAGAACCAATAGCCACCTAATAGCAAACTCGCACACAGGCAGACCGAAAAAACCAGACTCGCGTTTTTGACACGGATCAGCCGGTCATGGGAAGTGCTACCGGCGCTTGCGCCAGTTCCGCGTCGAATGAATCGGTAGAGAGTCAATGTCAGGATGCACGCCACGATGCCCGTCAACATTTCAGTGGTAGAAATCATGGACGTATTCTAAACCGGAATATGGCGTTATTCAACAGTTTTTTATCGTAAAACGATAAATAATTGGCTCATAACAGCTTCAACACAGTTTTTCGGGAGTGCATTTGCAGGATTTTTCCCCGCATCTCCGCGTCTTTGCGCCTTGGCGTTAAATCAAACCGGCTCGACAGCGGAATAATACAGTTTAGCATGTTGTCCGATTTATGACCGATCCGCGTTACCAAAAACTGGCTAAATTGTTGGTGGCCTATTCGACCGAATTGCAAAAAGGCGATCGTGTGTTGCTGGACATGATTGACGTGCCCGATGAATTCACCATTGAACTCATCCGCGCCACACGTGCGGCGGGCGCCACGCCCCTGGTGGAAGTCCGCCACACCCGGGTTTCCCGCGAGCTGTTGCTGGAAATGAATGACCGGCACGCCGTGCTGGTCCGTGACCTCGAATTGTCGCGCATGAAAAGAGTGCAGGCGTACATCGCCATTCGCGGCAGCGAAAACGCGAGTGAAAATTCCGACGTGCCCGGCCATCGCATGGCGCTTTACTCGCGCCTCACGCGGCCGGTGCTGGACTGGCGCATCAACAAAACGCGCTGGTGCGTGCTGCGCTGGCCGACGCCGAGCATGGCCCAGGCCGCCGGTATGAGCACCGAGGCGTTCGAGGATCTGTATTTCGACGTTTGCACGATGGATTACGCGAAGATGGCGCGTGCGATGGCTCCACTGGAACGCCGGATGAAACGCGCTGACGCAGTTCGGCTCAAGGCGCCCGGCACCGAGCTCAGGTTCAGCATTAAAGGGATTGGGGCGAAAATGTGCAAAGGCGACCGCAACATCCCCGACGGCGAGGTGTTTTCCTGTCCGGTAAAAAATTCCGTTAATGGCGTAATCCAGTTCAATACCCCGACGATTTATTCGGGCACGAAATTTGAAAACGTGCGACTGGAGTTCAAGGACGGCAAAATCATAAACGCCACAGCGAACAACCCAAAACGTTTGAACGAAATTTTGAACACGGACGCCGGGGCGCGCTACGTCGGCGAGTTCTCGCTGGGGTTCAATCCCTATATTCTGAGCCCGATGTGCGACATTCTATTCGATGAAAAAATCGCCGGTTCATTGCATTTCACGCCCGGCCAGGCCTATGAAGAGTGCGACAATGGCAACCGCTCGGCAGTGCACTGGGACATGGTGTTGATCCAGCGCAAGGAATGGGGCGGCGGCGAGGTGTGGTTCGACGACGAACTCATCCGCAAGGACGGCATGTTTATACCGAAGGATTTGAAACCGCTGAATCCGTCGAACCTGAAATAATTTTTAGACCGCGTCTCTGAGGATCGTCAGAAACTGTTTCATCGCCGGCGAAAGCACCTTGTTTTTCTTGTAAAGGATGGCCAGCGGCCGGAAGAAAGTGCCGTCTTCCAGCGGCACGGCGGCCAGGGTTTGTTTGGCGACTTCCTGCACGACGGTGCCTTCCGGCACGATCGAAACGCC
>DATEGR010000170.1:0-18439 GCA_035279985.1 Verrucomicrobiia bacterium | reverse complement strand
CATTCCCGCATTGCGAGGTGCAGACACCATTAACCAGAAATCGAATCTGCCAAATTGGGTTGGAGGCCAATCGCAAGTTATTGAAGTATATTTCAATGCAATAGATTTACGATGATGCAAACTAAATTGTAAATAAAGGTGTTGACAGGCTTTTCAGGTTGGGTACTATTCACTTGTTTTTTATTACAATAATAAATTTATGGCAAAAGCACACATAACGACGAAATCTGGGGCTCAGGTAATAATTGAGGGAGATGCGGCTGAAGTCGCCAAGATTGTATCGCAAATCGATCAGCCGCCCCATGTGTCGGCTCCCAAAGAAGCCGATACCACTCCCCGTCACAAAGAGGCAAAGCAAAAAAAAGCGCCAACCATCAGTGATTTGGTGATTAATCTAAAACGTGAGGGTTTCTTCGATAAACCCAAAAGTCTTGGAGAGATCGGCGCTGAGTTGGAAAAATCCGGCTACCTTTATCCGGCGACTACGCTCTCAGGGATTGTCTTGTCTCTTTTGAAAAAGAAGGAATTAACTCGTACCCAGAAGGATGGGAAATGGGTTTATGGAAAACGGTAGGGATTGAATAAAATGAAAATCAGAATTGAAATCACAAGTGATGACGGGGCTGTTTATTCTGGCGAAGCTGTGTTGCACAGTAGCAAGAACAAGGCGTCTCAAAAAAAGTCGGTGGACGTAGAGCACGTCAAAGCGATGAAATGTCCGGACGCACTTAAACTTCTTTGGGAAAGCGGGCAGTTCGTAAGCCCACTGTCGCTGTCTGACATCAAAACCGCATTGAAAGCAAATGGCGGATATCATTTCCCGGACAACACACTTTCCATGGCTTTGACCAACACGCCATTCCTGACCCGCAAAGGTACGAAGAGAAGTTACACATGGGTCCAAAAATATCCCTCTTGAGAGGAGACGATTGGTTATGAGTAAACGTGCGTTCTTATTCGAAGATGGACATGTAAATCTCGGACACCGGAAATTTGAAAAGGCGCTCCGGATTGCTCATCTCAGCAATTTCCCGCCCCAAAACAAACTCGAAACACCTCTGGATCGAGTTCTGTGGGCATTGTGGGTAGTGCAGGATGAATTCGGCCATCGTCTGCCAATATATGCCGAAGAAATATCAGAAATACTGGAAATCCGAGGTATTGCACTTGACGAAATTCAAGTTGAGCGGGCTCTGGCGCGTGCTGGCGCACGCGTTAAGCGCAAGATTTTGGACGAAGATGATGGTAAAAATGCCTACAAGATCATGGAGGTAGGTAAGGCCTATCTTTCGGAAAAGTATGCCTCTGGAAACGTACGCGCTCTTGTGCTCGACGGCAGTAAACCATGGAGCGACCGCTACGTGACTGCACCTGAGATCGCAAAAGAGTTGACCGGCCCCGTATGCGTGTTGGATAAATTCTACGGTGACGGAAGCTTGGCAATCCTTCACCACCTGCGGCACTGTAAACCTTTACAGTTTTTGACCGCCCAAACGAATGATAATCACAATTCCTTTGTTCGTGAATTGCAGGCATTCAAAAAAGAATGTCCATCGGTCGAGGTTCGCATTTTCCCGAACAAACACGAATTGCACGATCGGTACTTTTTGAGCCAGGACACGCTCGTCATTTTAGGGCACGGGATCAAAGATTTAGGCAACAAAGAATCCTTTGTAATCGTCTTAAAAGGAGCGATAGGTGCTGAGATGCGAAGGACTCTCCAAGACAAATTTGATGTGCGGTGGAATATGTCGGCGGCGATCGTTTAATCGACAATTGATACCTCGAAGGATGTTACAACTCCGATCTGGTATGAATCCCGACAGGCCGGACTGGGTGTGGAGTTCGTGGAAGAAGTCATCCGGGTTTGGGACGCGCTCGAAGAAAATCCCCTGCTCAATTCCCGCCGTCATCCGCACAAAAACATCCGTTGGCGCTATCCGGACCGTTTTCCTTATCGCGTCATTTACGAAGTGGACGAGCCCGGGCAAACGGTGATTGTGGCAGCCGTCCTGCATGCCGCCCGCCACGACCGTCACTGGCAAAGCCGCGTCTGACTTGCGCCCGCGGTTCTCTCCGTTCTCTCCTGTAAATTCGCGTCGGTAAATGGGTCAGCCTCACCATTAACAGAAAATCATTTTTTCAGCTTTTGATTCCAGGTTCGGTACGGAATTTTGAATTCCGACAAAATCCAACTGGCGAAATTTAACCGCAGAGAGCGCAAAGAGCGCAGAGAAAAAGCTAAAAATGCTCTGTGTTCTTTGTGTTCTTTGTGTTCTTTGCGGTTGAACCCGGATTTTTCAGGCCGCGTGGGAGCCGTCGCAGAAGGGTTGGCCATCGGGTTATTGCGGTTCTTGCATTTCACTGCAGAACGGTTAGACAAGTGTCCATGAGTCTGCGGCAGTTTCGTTGGATGATCGGAATGGCCGCGTTCGCGTTTGCCGTGACTTGCGGGCAGGGCGCGCCGGTAGAAGGCGAGGTGCGGGACGTGACTTATTTTCTCCACCGCTTGCGCACTTTGGAGCATTTGCCGGAGCTTGGGAGCGGGCACACTGCGCTGGCCAGCACCTGGGACCGCTCCGGCGGCAACAACGATGGCTTGGACTTCAAACGCATCGAAGGCACGACCAACCTCCTGCTCGATATCGCCGGACCGGGGTGCATTCATCGCATCTTCACCGGCAGTTCCGAACCGGGCGGGACAAACCTCCCAAGTTACCTGCGGGTGGACGGCACGCGCCTGCAAATCTATCTGGATGACGCGGCGCTTCCCGTGTTCGACGTGCCAGTCGTGGACTTTTTCAATCCCGACAGGGGACCTGTTCCGTCACCGCTGGCCGGCGGCAGGGCACAAGGATGGACATATCCGGGTTGTCTGTTTCCAATCCCGTACGCCCGGCATTGCCGGGTCCAGCTTTTCAACCCGGCGAAGAAAAACTGGGGTTGCTACTGGCAAGTGGCCTACACGAGTTATCCGCCGGGTACACCCGTCGAGAGCCTGATCTGGCCATTGCCGCCGCAGGCCCAGGCTGAACTGGAAAAGGTCTGCAAGACGTGGCTCGCTGCCCAAACCACGCCGCCACCCACACCGGAAAAATGGACCGTGATGAAAACTGCATCTCTCAAGTCCGGCCAGTCTTTGGAGGTGCGTTATTCGGGAGTTGGCGTCATTCGCCAACTCCGCCTGGCGGTGCAACCGGCCACACCTGGAGCGCTTTGCGGGTTGCGATTGCTCATGCGCTGGAACGGTGAGAAACAGCCGGGCGTGGACGTGCCGGCAGGTTGTTTTTTCGGGAACGCTTATACCGGGTACGAAAAATCCGCGCGCTTCGACTCGCTTCTGCTGGGCGTCACGGATACGGAAGCCTACGCGCGCTTTCCCATGCCGTTCACAAACGGCGCGTCAATTGTTTTACGCAACGACTCGGGGGTCCCGATAACCCTGGTGCACGTCGCCATGGAAATTGAGACGCTCCGCTCGCTGCCAACCAATTGGGGGTGGTTTCACGCGACCTATCACGAGTCGCCGGCCGCGTTGAGTGGCGGACCTGAATTCGGCCTCAGACACGTGCCTGTTCACCTGGTGTTGGAACATGAAGGCCGGGGCAAATATATCGGCGTTCTGCTCCGTGAGAACTGGCCGCACCAAGGCTGGTGGGGCGAAGGCGACTGGCTGATCTGGACCGACGAAACCGGCTGGCCCCCCGGTTACCACGGAACGGGCAGCGAAGAGTATTTCAACAGCGGCTGGTGTCACTTTGACCGGAAGGCCATCTCCGGTTACGTCGCGGTGCATCCCGGGTATCCCACGGAGTACTCGTTCCATTTGAATGACGCGTTTCAATTCCGCAACAACATTCGCGTGGCGGTGGAGACCATGGGCTACGGCGAGGCCGACCGGCAAATTCACGAAGAACACCCGATCTGGGCCAGCACGGCGTTTTGGTATGGTCTCCCGTGACGCCCTGTCAGTGATTCAACAGGAGCAACAGAGGCAACAGAGAAGAACATTAAAAATCTCTATTCTCTCCGTTTCCTCCTGTTTAATTCACCTCGGTGTGGTTGTCGCCGCTACCGATTTCAGCATCAGGTCTAATCGCAAAGAACGCCCTTCCTCCGCAGTGATTTGCTACGGCGGGTGGACAGAGCTCGCAGAGAACTAAATCCATCCGCTGATCATCTGATAAAGTCTACTGCCGAACTGAACCTGTAGCGTCGGTCCATGACCGACGTTGGTGGATCGGCGCTGACACAGCGCCGCTACAAACGACTCGCGGGTATCGCCGCAGAGCGGGACAGGCTGCTCGCCTCACCTTTGTGTTCTTTGTGCTCTTTGCGGTTCAACCTGCCACGCCGTGCTGCCATGCGGCCGGTTTGCGGACTCCGGCGCGGTCAGCAACCCGGGTCACAGTCGCAGGAAGATTTGTCGCCGGTACAGGAAATGGGCGAGCCAGAATGCCAGCACCAGCCCCGTCACCGAAATCATCAATTGCCCGGAGCCCTGGGCCACATGCGCATCGAGGAAAGCCTTGATGTTCCCGCCGGCCAGCCGCGGCGACAGGCTGGCATATCCTCCCAGTATATTATCGGCCAGATAGAGCGTGAGTGGATTCATTCCAATCCAGACGAAGGGCCGGCACCAAGTCTGCCATTTCCAGACGTCCACGATCTGATAAAACACGCCCAGCAGGATGGCACTGTAACCGCCGGCCACCAGGACGTAAGAAGACGTCCAGATCTTCTTGATCACCGGAAATTGCAGTCCCCAAATCCAGCCCACCGCGACGGCCAGCACCCCGAACGACAGCAGATAAAGCACCTTGCGATGATCTTTGATTTTTTGGTCCCGCATCAGCAGTCCGGCGAACACGCCGAGCAGGCAGGTGCCGACGGCGGGAATTGTGCTCAAGATGCCTTCGGGGTCCCACGTGCCGTCCCATTTGTAGCCGGGAAGATATTTCTGGTCGACGTAGTTGCTGAGATTGACGCCTTTGACAAACGCCCCGCGGATATAATGCGTGCTGGCCAGGTTGAGCTGGCTCACGTTGGTGAAACCGGTTTCCCGGCCGATGATTTGCGTCTGTGGCGTCGGCCGGACATCGGGAAAGGGCACAAACGTCATGGCGGCCCAATAGCCGACGAGCAATCCGGCACAAATGACCACCAGTACGCGCGGCTTGAAGAAGCAGAAAAACAGGCCGGTGAAGAAATACGCCAGGGCGATGCGCTGCAACACGCCCAGCAAGCGGATGTCGGGCCACGAATTGGCGAAACCACCGTAGCAAAAAACGCCCAAGGCATAAAGCAGGATGCTCCGGACGAAAACCCGCTGGAGTGCCCGGGCGCGTCCGGACGTGGCCAGGGTTTTACCGAGTGAAAAAACCAGCGCCACGCCGGCCAGGAAAACAAACAACGGAAAGATCAGGTCGTAGAAACGCATTCCTTGCCAGTCAGAGTGATCCAGTTCGTAGGCCAAAAAAGCTGTCGGTCGGGTCTGGCTCATCTGGTTCAAGGCATACACCAGCGAGTCGGCGCCGATAATCCAGAACATGTCGAAGCCGCGCAGGGCATCCAACGACATCAAACGTCTGCTGGCAGAGGAAGGCTGATTGGTCCGTTCCCCTGACGGAATGGATTCGGTTTGAGTTAACATGGCGATGAGTTTAAACGGAGGCTATGTCGTTTAAAAACAATAAGTTGCAATGGCGTTTCCCTGCGACCTTCATATCGCGTTCGGCGCAAAGCAGGGGTTTGGCATGGGCGTGAAGGGCTGGAGCCATCATTTCTATTGCGCATATTTTTTGTAGAGCGCGCGGCTCATGGAGAACGAATCGCCATGTGGTTTTGTCGTGTAACGACCACCGACTGATGACGCAAATTGCAAATCCTGATCGCGCCACAGTTTTTGGAGCGCCGGTCGGTCCACGGGTTTTCCGCCCTTCAGTTCTGCCAGCGTCGCGTCAATCAAAAGCTGCCAGCGAGGCAAATAGTAATCGCGCATCAAACCATTCCATTGCCTGCCCGCATAGTCCGTCAAATCTCCGCCCCAAACGGTAATGATGCTGCGCGCGTCCTTTTCAAAATAGGCCTGCTCACTTTTGTCCGCCCCCCACGTTCGGGCGTCGCCAATCCATTTGCCGAGCATGAACCCGGTACGGGTGCCGAGAAACTTGTCCAGGTCGTCGCCGAGCGCCATGAACCGATCGGCCGCCGCCTTGAACGCGGCCGCATCGTGCCGGTCATAAGCGTCGGCCATCTGTTGCCTCGACGTCAGCGCGAGGTTGCCCAAAGCCTGCCGCGTGACGTCAACCAGGTCGCCTTGATAGGCGCTCGACTGCCGCGCAACCGGACCCGCCCGTAATAGCAGCCCCCACGCGCGGATTAAATCCCGGTTGTTATAGCTGATCTTGGCGGTCAACATACCGCCGCTTTCTCCGCGCAGCGCCGGGTTGCAGTCCTGAAAAATCACGCCGTGGCCGCCGATGCGATAGTCGCCGTCCACCAGGATTTTTCGCCGAAGAATATCCCACGCGGCCGCCACATTCGTATCCGGCCCGCCGGCGCGCGCATCGGCTTCGTCGCGCATCCAGGCCGCGAGGTCCAGATGGGTCCCGGTCCAGACGCGGTCGAACAACAGCTCGTAAACGACCGGGTTGTTGAATCCCTCCAGGGTGGCGCCCACGCCGATAAAATTGGTCAAGGTCGTGTTGTTCATGACCGCGGTCAGACGCCGGTTGATTTTGTCAACCGGTGCGGTCAAAAACGTGTTGCCACCGAAATTGCCCAGGTAATCCCAGAAGAATGGCGCGCCATAAAACGCTTTGGTCTCGCGGAACAACTCGCAATCGGTGCAGTCATAATCCAGCAATATCAGACGGCCCCGCGGCACGGCGCCGACCATCGCGGAGAGCCGTTGGTCCGTCCAGTGTTCGCGCTGTTGAAACGTCCACGCCATCTGCAGCCAGACTGCGTTCGAGTCGGCCCCGGACATGCCGTCGTAGATTGCCTCTGACACACGCGCCAGGTAGTCCGGCTCCCAACTGGGCGGCGTGATTTCGTTGAACGGATCAGTGCCATAGAAATGGCTGGTGCCGTATTCCTGCTGCTGCTCCTGCAAAAATCGGATCTGGATTTCCTTGAATTTCGGGTCCAGGGGATTGAGGAACCAACAGCCGTATTGGGCGGAAAAGCCGCCCCAACCGGGCGGAATGCGCTCAATCTTCAGCGCCGGCTGCCGGTCCCTCAATGCCTCCGGGACGTGGCCGGCAAATGCGCACAGGACTGGCGACATCCCCAATTCGCGTTCGCGTGCCAGAATTTTTTGTTCCAATTCGTGCTGGCCATCAATGTAACTTTGCGGCAACGGTCCGTCCCATTGGTCGATGTTGGCCATGCGGTGCCAGGGGAGATACGCGGGCCCGGTGAAATAGGCGCGGATTTCTTCATCGCTCAACCCGTAGGAACGCCAGACTTTCTGCCAGATGTATTCGTTGCCGGTTTGGGCCAGCGGCAGATTGATCCCGTTAAGCGCCATCCAGTCAATGCACCGTTGCCAGTCCCGCCAATGCCAGAACGGCAGCGTGTAGCCGAACGTGCAGTAGTTGAGAAAAAAACGGTTTTTGATCCGGGTCGTTCTGCGAATATTTTCCCCCGGCACCGGGAGTTTGGCCGGCACGGCCACCGCGTCGTCGGCATACCAGGAAACATCTATGAAGGCGTCATGTTTCAAATACCAATTGAGCGCCACGGCTTGCGATAGCGGGCTGTCGCCGCGCAAAACGATTTTCCCGTCCTGCGAACCGACCGCAAACACGTTTTCGCCTGCGGGCGCGGGAATAGTTTGGACGATAAAGTCCTTCGCGTGACCCGGCAGGATGCGCTCAATTAATCCGCCCAAGGGAGTATCGGCCTCCACCGCTCGCGCCTCCACGACCACGGAAAGCAGCGCCGCCAATAGACCCGCCGCAAAAATCCATTTTTTCACAATCCGCACAACGCTTTTACAAAAACCTTATTTACCGTGACAACGCCAGTCATTTCTTAACGTAGATGTAAACGGGTAGGTCCCAAATCGGATTACTCTTTAGTTCCGGCCGGCGGTTCAGTGTCCCGCGATTTACGTCTCTGGTTTAAGACATGTTACGAAGCAATGTCCCAGGCGTTGTGAATGCCGATGAAGAGCAGCAGCAATGCCGC
The DNA here is from genome assembly GCA_035279985.1 of Verrucomicrobiia bacterium. GTDB lineage: Bacteria > Verrucomicrobiota > Verrucomicrobiia > Limisphaerales > UBA11358 > UBA11358. Next base: position 10,243 of record DATEGR010000170.1, on the reverse strand, counting down.
GGCGGCAACGAGGAATAGAGCCCGGCGCTCTGCGTCTCTGCGGTTAAAGACGATCACCGGCGATATTGTTCGTCGCTGACCTTTTCCATCCACTCCACCACTTTGCCGTCGAGCTGTTCCTGAACGGCAATGTGCGTCAAGGCCGTGGACGGCGTCGCGCCGTGCCAATGCTTCTCGCCCGGTGGAATCCAGACCACGTCGCCGGGATGGATCTCTTCGACCGGACCATCCCAACGCTGCGTCCAGCCGCAACCGGCGGTGACAATCAGGGTCTGACCGAGCGGATGGGTGTGCCAGGCGGTTCGCGCGCCCGGTTCGAAGGTGACACTGGCGCCGGCCACGCGGGCGGGAGCGGCGGTTTGAATCAGTGGATCAATGCGCACCGTGCCGGTGAACCAATCGGCCGGTCCTTTGTTGGACGGCTGTGAGCCAATTCGTTTGATTTCCATAGTTCGAATTCCTCGGATTTAACAGGAGTGAACAGAGAAAACGGAGAAAGAAATCAAAAATCTCTGTTCCTCTGTTTTCTCCTGTTGGCTTACCGCTGCTGGCGATAATCGCTGGGGGACAGGCCGGTTTCCCGGCGGAAGAGTTGCGCGAAATGGCTGGGATTGGCGTAGCCCACGTCGAGGGCGACCTCCACCACGCTCTTTTTCGTTTCACGCAGCAGGCGTTTCGCTTCATCCAGACGCAAATTGATGTGATAGCGGGACGGTGACATGCTCAGCGCGCTTTTGAAGAGGCGGTTGAAATAAAATTTGCTTAAGCCGGCCTGCGCCGCCAGCCGATCCAGATTGAACTCTTCAGCGACGTGTTCGGCCATCCACTCCGTGATTTGTCGGAGCTTGTAGCCGGGCAACGACGGACTGCCGGTGCTCGATTCTTTGACCAATTCGGCGTAGTTACGAGCCAGGTGGATGGCGATGGTTTGGGCGATGCCTTGCAGGAAAAGCGGACTGGCTTTGCGGCGCATCAATTCCTCGCGCAATTGTTCCATCCACGAATTCAAAGCTGTGTCTGTGAACGCCGAAATATCCCGCAGCCGGGCGTGCGGCGCGCCGTCACCAAAAACCTCCTCCAGGGCTCTTTGAAGCAGCGGCAACTCGATGAAGACCGACATGCCTTGAAACGGCTCGGCGGTCACCGCTTTCCAACGGCAGTCGTAAGGAGCGCCTCCCGACGTCAGAAACAAAGACCCTCGCTTCAGCCGATGCGTAATCCACGGCCGTTTGCCTTCCCGCTCCTGAAATTCAACCCCACCCGAAACGGTCCAGGCCAGGAACGGTTCGCTAACCGAAGGGAGGGCCAACGCGTCAACTTCAGGCGGCAGGGCGATGATCCAGGCTTTGATATCCCACCAGGCTTTGCCGTGACCAGCCCGCAACCGTTTCCCGCCAACGTAGCGTTCGAGGGCCTCGGCCGACGTTGTTTCGGGAATGGGCATGGTCGCGGCAGGCAGTTCTATTTTCGTGCAAACCGGCCGGCGGGCGGGCGGCGTTTGAGCACAGCGCAGTTATCGAGGGCAAGTTCGTGCATCTGCAGAATCAATCCGCGCAACCGTTCGCCAAACGGCGTCAGCGAATATTCGACGTGCGGGCGTTTCGCTTCAAAAACTTTGCGTTGCACGGCGCCGTCCAGTTCCAGTTCGCGCAATTGGGCGGTCAACACTTTCTGGCGGATGCCCGGCAGCGCGCGGCAGAGTTGGGCGTGGCGCCGCGAGCCGTTGAATAATTCCCGCAAAATCAACACCTTCCACTTGCCGCCAATCACGGCCAGCAGGCGTTCCACTTCGCATTCCACGGTCTTGAGCTGCATGCCACGGGCACTCAAAGGTGCCTGATTGCGCAGAGTACAAACAAGGGCATCTTAGGGCAATATGATGACGATTAGAAAAGCGAACGAACGGGGCCATGCCGACCACGGCTGGCTGAACACGTATCACACGTTTTCCTTTGCTGATTATTATGATCCCCAATGGATGGGGTTCCGGGATTTGCGTGTGATCAACGACGACTATGTCGCGCCGGGCATGGGCTTCGGCAAACATCCGCATCGCGACATGGAAATCATCACCTACGTCCTGAGCGGCGCGCTGGAGCACAAGGATTCGATGGGCAACGGGCGCGTCATCCAGCCGGGCGATTTCCAGTACATGGCCGCCGGCACCGGCGTGCAGCACAGTGAATTCAATCCGTCGAAGGCTGAAGCGGTGCATCTGCTGCAAATCTGGATTCAGCCGGACCAATCCGGGGCCAAACCGACCTACGGCGAAAAGGCGTGCGCCGATGCCGCGCCGGGAAAGCTGCATTTGATTGCCAGCAAATCCGGACGCGACGACAGCATCCGCATCAACCAGGACGCCGATCTGTGGCTGGCGCGGTTCAGCAACGGCCAGACGGTGACGCACGAGCTCAAGTCGAAGCGCCATGCGTGGGTGCACGTGGCCGAGGGCGAGGTGACGTTGAACGGCAAGACGCTCAAAGGCGGCGACGCCGCGGCCGTGAGCGGCGGAGCAAAGCTGGAACTGGCCGGCAAAGGCCCGGCTCAGGTCTTGGTGTTTGACCTGAATTGAACCGGAACCATGTGGTAGGACAGGCGTCGCGGCTGTCTCAAATTAAAAAAGGTCCAGGGCACTGGGCAACCTCTGGCAGGCTGCCCAGTGGCTGATTTCTGGGAGATGGAGACAGGCGCGACGCCTGTCCTGCGTTGCGCTGCCGCCGGCTCCCCGGTTAAAATGGCCGCATGGAAAAGAACCGGCTGGAAGCCTTCAGCGACGGTGTGCTGGCCATCATCATCACCATCATGGTGCTGGGACTGCAGGTGCCGACCGGCTCGGACATCGCGGTGTTGAAACCTTTGCTGCCGGTGCTTCTGACGTACGCATTGAGCTTCATCTACCTCGGCATCTACTGGAACAACCATCATCACCTGCTCAAGGCGGCGCACAAGGTGAATGGTGCAATGATGTGGGCAAATCTGCACCTGTTGTTCTGGCTGTCACTCTTTCCATTCGTTACGGGCTGGATGGGTGAAAATCATTTCGCAACCCTCCCCACGGCACTTTATGGCGTGGTGATGTTGCTGGCCGCCATCGCCTATTACATTTTGCAAAGCATCATTGTCGCCCAACAAGGCCCCGATTCGAAGCTGGCAAAATCCCTCGGCCGGGATTTCAAGGGCAAGGCCTCACCCGTGCTCTACGCTGCGGCTATCGGCATGGCGTTCTTCGAACCGTGGATTTCCTGCGTCATCTATGTCCTGGTTGCGTTGATGTGGCTCATCCCCGACCGGCGCATCGAACGCGTGGTGGATGAATCAACCCATTGAACGCCGGTTTAATTCGGCGTGACGGAAACAGGTGACCAGGTGGTCGTTCACCATGCCGACGGCCTGCATGAAGGCATAACAGATGGTTGAACCGACAAAACGGAATCCGCGCTGTTTCAAATCCCGGCTCAGGGCGTCGGACTCGCGTGAACTTGGGGGCACGTTGCGCATCGTGCAGCGGCGGTTTTGGATCGGCACATCGCCGACGAACTGCCAGAGATAACGATCGAAGCTCCCGAACTCTCCGCGGACTTTGAGGAAGGACTTCGCGTTTCCAATGGTGGCGCGAATTTTCAGGCGATTGCGCACAATGCCGGCGTCGGCCATGAGCCGCGTAAAATCCTTTTCGCCGAACCGCGCGATTTTGGCCGCGTCCCAATTGGCAAACGCGCGCCGGTAATGGTCGCGCTTGCGCAAAATCGTGATCCAGCTCAACCCGGCCTGCGCGCCTTCCAGGTTCAGCATCTCGAACAGGTGCCGGTCGTCGTGCGACGGCACACCCCATTCTTTGTCGTGATACGCGATGTAGAGCGGATCGTCACCGGCCCAGGGACAACGTGATTTCATGCCGGTGATTGAATCGAAGTCGGGAGATTCACGCAAGTAACTGGAGTGAACCCGGCGCTCGCCGCCGGGTGCCAGGGAAGCTTTGGGCAGACCTCCGTACGCTTCATTCCGCCACACGCAGGGCAATTTTGCCGCGCATTTTGCCTTGGTGCGCGCGGGCGTAGGCCTCGCGGGCCCGGGCGAGCGGAAAGGTGCCTTCGACAAAAACGCGAAGGTCGCCGGCATCAATCAGCCCTGCAATTTGTCCCAGCTGACGACCATCGGCCCGGACGAGCAGGAACGCATCGCGGACGCGTTGCTCGGTCGCGCCCCCGCTTTGGGCTGCGATCGTCACCAGCTTGCCGCCCGGTTTGAGGACCTGCCAGGAACGTTCCAGCGTCTCGCCACCGACGGTGTCGAATACGACATCAACATCGCGGACCATGTCTTCAAACCGGCTGGTTTGGTAATCAATCACCTGTTCCGCCCCCAGCATCCGGACGAAGTCCAGGTTGGCGGCGGATGCGGTGGCGATCACGTGCGCGCCGCGCCAGCGCGCCAGTTGCACGGCAAAAACACCCACACCGCCGGCCGCGCCATGAATCAACACGCGTTGACCACGTTGCACGTTGGTTTTACATAATAGTCCCTGCCAGGCGGTCAGCGCCGAGAGGGGCACCACGGCTGCCTGCGTGTAATCGAGCAAGCGCGGTTTCCGGGCCAGGGCAGAGGCCGGGGCCACGCAGAATTCGGCCTGTGCGCCGCCGGCGAACCAGTCGTTGAGTCCAAAAACGGCGTCGCCAGGTTTGAAATTTTCGACGCCGGGGCCGAGCGCTTCCACCACCCCGGAAAATTCGTGGCTTAACACGATGGGAAAAGGACGCGGTTCACCGGTTGACAGGTTAAAGGTTGGATACCATTGGAACTCCGTCGGTGTGACCGCGGTGGCTTTCACCTTGACCAACACCTCGCCTTCCCCGGGAGCCGGCTGCGGGAGGTCACCCCAGGTGAGTGCCTCCGGCCCGGCTTTTTGATTCAAATAGACCGCTTTCATAATTTGCCTGGCCGTTTCATTGGATCAGCGCGTGGTTTGCGCCAGCGATAGTGACGTTTGTTTTCCAGCAGTTTCCCATCCGCCACCGAGAGATTTGTAGAGCGCGACGACGTCCGCGGAAACCGTCCGGTCACTTTGCACGAGGGCATCCTGCGCCTGGTAGAGCGAACGTTCCGCCTCCAGCACATTGACGAAATCCGTCAGTCCGTTGGCATAAAGCTTGTTCGCCAAATCCAGGGATTGCCGACTGGACGTCACGGCGTTTTCCAGCGACTGACGGCGAAGCTGTTCATTCGCGTAGGCCACCAGGCTGTTTTCGACGTCCTCGAAGGCGGTCAACACGGCTTTCTCATAAGCGGCCAGCGCCTGTTCCTGTTGCGCATTTTGCACCTTGATGTGGGCACGAATCCGGCCGGCATCAAAAATCTTCCATTGCACCGTCGGCCCCACCGACCAGAACCGGCTCCCGGCGGTGAACCAGTCGTCGGCGCTGATGCTTTCAAAGCCTCCCAAGCCGGTGAGATAAAACTTCGGGAACAAATCGGCCCGGGCGACGCCGATATTGGCGGTCGCAGCGGCCAACTGCCGTTCCGCCTGCTGCACGTCGGGTCGGCGCAACAATAATTCCGAAGGCAAACCTGTCGGAACTTGCGGCGGTGCGGCGGGAATGGGCGCGGCCTGCGACAGTTCCGCCAGCAACGTGCCGGGCGGCCGGCCGAGCAGAACCCCCAGCCGGTGAATGGAAGCCTGGAGCGCAGTTTCCAGGGAGGGAACCTCCGCTTTCGTGGTGGCCAGCAAGGTGGCGGCCTGTTGCACGTCCAAGTCGCTGGTGAGGCCGTTGGTGAACCGGTCATGGGTGATGGCCAGGGCCTGTTCCTGTGCCTCGATATTTTCCCGGGTAATCGCCAGCCGGCGTTGATAACCGCGCACGTCGATGTAATTGCGCGCCACGTCTCCCAGCAGCGTGATCAGGGTGGCGCGCCGGCCATATTCAAAAGCGGCGACCTCGTCCCGGGCCGCTTCCGTTGCCCGGCGTTTGCCACCAAACACATCAACTTCCCACGAAGCGTCGAAGCCGGCCTGATACACATCATTTTCAAACGGAACACCCGGCGGAATCGGCAGCGAACCGAGCACGGGCTGGTGATGGCTGGTACCGGTTCGGGCATAGGAACCGGAAACATCGGCCGACGGCCAAAGGTTCGCAGCGGCGATTCCATATTGGGCCCGCGCTTCCCGCACACGCGCCTGGGCGATGCGCAGATCGAGGTTGGATGGCACCGCCCGGTCGATCAGCGATTCCAGTTCCGGGTCGTTAAAATTCCTCCACCACGCGGTCAGCGGGACCGGCGCATTCGTTTCGCCGCCGGCCAGCGGTTCGCTCCAGCGCGCGGGCGTGTTGACGGCGGGGCGTTGATAGTCGGGCCCAACGGCACAACCTCCGGCCAGGACTGCCAGCAGTGGCACGAACAGCAAACGGTTTGGTTTCATAATTAATTTCCTTTCAATGGGCGGCGACCGGGCCGTGCACCTTCACCTTTTTCAATAACAACGCTCCCACGAGGCAGGCGAAGCACAGCAGCGTGAACCAGTGGAAGGTGTCCAGGTAGGCGAGCAGATGGGCCTGCGTCAGCAGGGTGTGATACAGCGAACCCACGGCTTGTTGGTGGGCAGTTACCTGGGCGTCGCCGCGCGCAGCCAACGCCACCGCCATGGAATGGAGGCTGGATTGATAGCCGGCGTCGTAAGGGGTCAGGTCCGCGACCAGCGTGGATTGATGCGCCTGCGCCAACCGCGCCACGAGCGTGGTGACCAGGGAGATGCCGACGCTGCCACCCACGTTGCGCATCAGGTTGAAAATACCGCTGGCATTGCCGATTTGCTCCGGCTTGAGCGCGCCGAGCGCCAGGGTGTTCAACGGCACAAACATGAACGCGATCGAGACGCCGCTGAAGAACAGGGGCCAGAACAAAATCCACGGCGTGAGGTTGAGCGAAAGTTGCGCCAGGGCCCAGGTCCCGAGTCCGAATGACAGGAAACCGCCGGCGACGAGGTAACGTCCTTGAATCTTGCCGACCAATCTGCCGGCGAGCGGCATGGCCACCAACGCCCCCAAACCGCGGGGAATCATGGCCAGGCCGCTGGTCAAGGCGGTGTAGCCCATCAACGTTTGCAGGAACAACGGGATGATGGCCGTGAGGCTGTAGAGCGTCACCCCGGCAAAGAACATCAGTGCCGAACCGAGGCTGAAGTTGTAATTCTTCAACACGCGCAGGTCGACAAACGGTTTTTCCGCCGAAAGTTCGCGCAGGAGGAACACCCCCAGGCCGATGACGGCCAGCACCGCCATGAGCAGGATGAAACGGGAGCCGAACCAGTCGTCCTCCTGCCCCTTGTCGAGCAGCACTTCCTGGCAGCCGAGCCAGAGCGACATGAAACTGAAGCCGATGACATCCAGCCGCGCGGGACGGGCATTGCGAATCCAGGGCGGGTCGTAAATGAACCGCTGAATCAGCCACAGCGCCAGGAGTCCGGCCGGCAGTTTGATGAAGAAGATCCAGCGCCAGCTGTAATTGTCCGTGATCCAGCCGCCCAACACCGGGCCCAGAATCGGGGCCGTCACCACGCCAATGCCGTAAACGCCCATCGCCACGCCGTGTTTTTCCTTCGGAAAACTTTCGAGCAGGATGGATTGCGCGATCGGTTGGAACGCCCCGCCGCCCGCGCCCTGGATGACGCGCAAGGCCAGCAACATCGGCAGACTCGTGGCCAAACCGCAAAGAAACGAAGCCACGGTGAACACCGTGATGCAAAACAGCAAAAAATTCTTCCGGCCAAACCGTTGTCCCAGCCACGCGCTGCTGGGAATGACGATGGCGTTGGAAATCAGGTAGCTGGTCAACACCCAGGTGGCTTCATCGGCGGAAACGGAGAGGCTGCCGGCGATGTGCGTGAGCGAGACGTTGGCGATGGTGGTGTCGAGCACTTCCATGAACGTCGGCAGCATCACGGTCAGCGCGACCAGCCAGGGATTTACTTTGGGATGAGAATCGCCGGTGTTCATGGGGGCAGGTGAGCGGGTGGTGAGGTTGAACTCAGTTCACTCTGACTTCCGGCTCCACGGACATTCCCGGGCCCAGCACGACGTTGGGATTGGAAATGGAATCGAGCACAATCTTGACCGGCACGCGCTGGACGACCTTGACGTAATTGCCCGAGGCATTTTCCGGCGGCAACAGACTGAAACTCGCGCCCGAACCGCGCTGAATACTGTCCACGTGACCCTCGAGTTTGAGCTGCGGATAGGCATCCACTTCCACCCGGACCGGCTGGCCGGCATGCATGTGCGTTAACTGCGTTTCCTTGAAGTTGGCGACGACCCAGACGTGCTTTGGCACAATGGCCAGCAACGCCTGGCCGGTCTGGACGTAGGCCCCGGCTTCCACCGTGCGATGCGTGACATAGCCCGCTTCGGCCGCTTTGACCTGGGTATACGACAAATCCAGTTGGGCCTGCCGCACGGCGGCGGCGCTCCTTTGAACTTCAGCCGCCGCCGTTTGAATGCTGGCCTGATCCAGGGATGCCTGCGCTTCGGCAGCGAGTTCCTTGTTGCGCGCCGCGTCGACTTCGGCGGCGGCGGAACGCGCATGGGTCCCGGCCAGATCCAGTTGGCTGGCTGAAACGCCCTGGTCGCCGACCGACTGATACCGTTTGTAATCGGACTCGGCCTGCTTTGCCTGCGCTTCGGCGGCAACCACGTTGGCCTTTTCCTGTCTCACCCGGGCCTGGTCCGCGATAGATTGCGAGTCAGCCTGCTGCAGGCGGCTTTGGGCGGCACTCAGGTTGGCCCGCTGTTGATCCAGGGTTGCCTGATAATCGCGAGGATCAATTTGCAGCAACACGTCGCCGGCTTTGACCTCCTGGTTGTCCTTCACGAATAGTTGCGCGACCCGGCCGGCCACCTGCGGCGACACAGGAACGACATGGGCATCGATGAAGGCGTCGTCGGTGGATTCGTAAGGTGCAACAAATTCCAGGTAATAAACTCCCGTCGCCAACCCTGCGGCCAGCAACGCGATACCGGCAAAAAGGTGACGTCGCCGGTTATTCTTTTGGGGAGCGCCGTTTTGGGATGACTGCCCGTTAACAGCCTCCGGTTGGGCCTCGACTGTCTCGGATTCAATCATCAGCCGGTCGTTCGGTAAATCTGTGGGAGTAGCGGTCCGGAAGAACTGTGCGTCCCCGGCGTTGACCCTCGTTCCGTTTGTGGTCTCAATTGTTTTCATCTTATCGTTCTTTTTGTTCGTTCTGAGCGCCATTAAACAGCTTTTGTGCCAACCACTCTAAAAATACATAATATGCTCATATTAAACAATATATGGTCATAAATAACATTTGAAAGTAACGGACGAAAATTTGAACGTACGAAAAATCGTTTTATAACCGGGTTGAAATATCGTCCGATATCGGTTATCAACGGGGTGTGGGAACACCTCCCGACAACGGGTTTGATCCGGATTTTGCGGCCAGCCTGCTCCTGGAAATCGCACAGGAGCGGTCGCTCGATCAGTTGTTAAAAAAGCTGGTCTGCCGCATTTTGAAGCGGCCGGGAGTCGCGCGCGTGCGGATCTGGCTCATTGACAAAGGCGACGTCTGTTCCACCTGCCCTCGCCGGCCGGACTGTCCGGACCAGACCCGCTGTCTTCACGCTGTTGCCGGCGGCAGCAACTTGATCAGCGGTGCGCAGGAGGAAGAGGAATATTCGCGCATGATCGATCGTTATGCGCGATTGCCCCTCGGCATCGGCGTGGCCGGTAAAATCGGGTCGACGGGACGGCAGATTGTGTTGCGGGATTTGGACCAGGATCCGGGCGAACTGGCTTACATTGACTGGCTCCAGCGCGAGCAAATCCGCGGATTCAACGGCGTGCCGATTATTTACCAGGGCGAGGTGCTCGGCGTCATTGCGGTCTTCGCCCGCATGAACGTACCCGCGGGAGCCGAAGTGTGGGGCCGCATCTTCGCCGACCATGTGGCCGCCACCATCGCCAACGTCCGGGCCTTCGAGGAAATCCAGCGGTTGAAGGGGCAACTCGAACAGCAAAATGCCTATCTGCAGGAAGAGGTCGTCGAAGCCAAAGCCTTCGGCGATCTCGTCGGTGAAAGCGCCGCCCTGCGGCAAATCGTCAGTCAGGTTGACCTGGTCGCACCGACGGAGGCCTCGGTGCTCATTCTGGGCGAAACCGGCACGGGCAAGGAACTGGTCGCGCATGAAATCCATCGGCGCAGCCGGCGCGCGGACCGGCCGATGATTCG
>DATEGR010000169.1:0-4874 GCA_035279985.1 Verrucomicrobiia bacterium | reverse complement strand
TTGCCCTACAACTGGCCCGGTAAGCCGCGTTTTAAGCCGATGTTCCGTTCGTAAACGCCGAGCTTGACGCCCGGCGTTTGTTGTCGCCCTTTGAGTTCGAGCTTCAACCGCCCCAGACGCGTCCGTGCCATTTCCCCGGCGGCCAGCTCGGGAAAGCGTTCGATAATCTTCTCCACGGTTCCCCGCACCGTTTCGTAATCCGCGCCGTGTTGAATCTGCAAATCGGCCAGCAGATTCAACCAGTGCGCTACCCGCTTCCCCGGCTGGTTCGGCATGTCGATCAACTGGTTCAATTCGCCTGCGGCCAGATCCAGCCGCTGATAATACTCGGCGTAAATGACGGCCAGTTTCTCGCGTGCCTCGGTGTCGAGCGGATGTTGCTCCAGATGTTTCACGTAGGCGGCGGCGAGTTTCGTCGGATCGGCTTCCCCCGGACGCAAATGCGCCGACGATTCCAAAAGGCCGACGTTTTTGACGCCTTCCGGCACAGCCGTGGGCTGGCGGTCCAGCGACGCCAACACCACTTTTTCCGTGCCGCCCAGATGGGCAATGCGTTGCGCGGCCAGTGACGACAATTCCGTGTCGGGAAAGCGCGTGACGATTTTCTCCAGGGCGGCGCGCGCGGAATCAAAATCCTGCGACAGCTTGATGTGCCAGTCGGCGAGGTGGTTCATCGCGGCGGCGTATTGCTTGGGCGGCGGATTCGGCTGGTCGCAGAAATGGTTCAACGTCAGTTCCGCCGAGGGCAAATCCTGCAAATCCTCGGCCTGGATGCCGGCCAGCAGCATCACGCCTTCAAAATCGTTCGGGAATTTGGCGAGTTGCTCGCGAATGGCCACCACTGCCTGAAGAAATTCACGCCGCTGTCGCCGGGCCTGGGCAATGGAATAATATGGCTTCGGCTCCGGCGGTTCATTGCCGCCGTCATACAGACTCGTCAGCGGTCTGGCCAGCAACTCGGCAATGTGCGGCGCCCAAATAATCCCCAAAATGATTCCGACGATAGCAATGGAACCCGTCAACACCAACGCCGACCCCGCATTCCCAAGGCCGCCGCCCACAACCAAGGAACCGCTGGTCCGGCGGGCAAAATACACCTCGCCGAGGATGAGAACAGTGCTCAAGACACACTTGAAAATCTGCTTGGCCGGATCATCACTGCGTTTCAGTGCGCGCACCAAAAGCCAGCCCCCAACACCAAGAACAAAGACGAGCGAAACCACTCCACCAACGATCTCAAGGATTCGCATCATGGCGGTGGATCAAGCTGCTCCCGGGTTTTGCCGGATGCGGTCCGGATGCCGCGCCCGGCTGACGGCGGTATCGTAGCTGATTGAACATTTGCAATAAAGGTCGTACAAACAATCATCCATTAAAATCATTCCCTCCTTGCGCCCGGTCTGGATGATGTTTTCCAGTTGGTGAAATTGGTTTTCGCGAATCAAGTTGCGCACGGCGCCGGTCGCGATCAGCAGTTCGTAGGCGAGCACCCGGCGCGTCCGGTCCGCCGCCGGCAACAGGTCCTGGGAAAGAATGCCTTGCAGCGCGTTGGCCAGTTGCAGGATGATTTGCCGCTGCGCATTCCCCTCAAAAACCCCGATGATGCGCTCCAGGGCGTGCGAGACGTTCGGGGAATGCATGGTGGCCAGCACAAGGTGGCCGGTTTCCGCCGCCGTCAACGCGGTGGCGATCGCCTCGTGGTCGCGCATTTCGCCGATGACAATCACGTCCGGATCCTGTCGCAACACATGGATCAGGGCGCGATTGAACGAGCGCACGTCGGTAAGGACCTCCTGCTGCACCACGATGGCCCGCTTGTTCTGGTGGACGAACTCGATCGGGTCTTCAATCGTCACGACTTTGCAGCGGCGCTCGTTGTTGATCAAATCCACCAGGTAGTTGAGCGTGGTCGTTTTGCCGGCGCCGGTCGGGCCGGTCACCAGCACCAGGCCGTTGGGTCTGCGCGCCAGATCATCAATTTTTTCCGGCAGACCCAGTTCCCCGCGCGCGGCAACCTTGTCGCCGCAAAAACGAAAACTCATCTCCGGACGGCCATTGCGCCGGTAGAACGTCAGGCGGACCCGCCCGGCCGCGCTGTGCAGCAATGAAATGCACAGTTCCCATTCCTGCTCGAATTTTTTCTTTTGTTGCTCGTTGAGCAGGCTGTCGGCCATGCGGGTGATCTCGTCCTCGGTCAGCGCGTCTTCGTCGGCAATGATGATTTCACCATTCACGCGAAAGGCCGGCGGCACCCCCGCCACGAGGTGCAGGTCGGAGGCGTCAAACTCGTTGACGGCGGACAAAAGGCGGTCGAGGTTGGGAGTGCTCATCGGTTGAAAAGTCGCCACCACCAGCCGCGCATGCGTCGCCAGAATCCGGTTTGCGAAAGCCGGAGGAGCGCCTGACCGGCCTCACGGCAGTCAGGGTTCAACTGCCGGGCCTGCAGGAATGAATTTTCCGCGGGACCCACCAGCCCCAAGGCCTGCTGGCACTGGCCGAATTCCAGCCACAAGAGAAAATGACCGGCGTTCCATTCGATGGCCTGCTGCAACAATTTTAGCGCCAGCACAAACTGATGGTAGTAGAAGCGGATTCGCGACGCCAGCCACGCGACGAACCAGTCACGCGGCGCCAACAATAGCGCCTTCTCAAAGCAATAATCGGCGCGGTGCTCCTTGCGCGCCAGCAACACGTCGCCGCGCGCCAGCCAGACATAGGGCGTGTCGCCGCGTTCCTCAATGGCGGCGTCCGAGAACGCCAGCGCACCCTGCAAGTCGCCGCTCCGCGCGAGCGCGACGGCCTTGGCAGCCAGCAATTCGGGCTCATGCGGAAAACGCTCCAGCGCCTTGTCCGCCCACAGCCGGGCTTCCCGGAATTCGCCCAGTTCAATCAGCATGCGCACCTGGGCCGTCCAGGCCGTGGCGTTTTGTGGATTGAACTCCAGAACCTTGGAATAGAAACGCAGGGCCTGTTCAAAATTCCCATTTTCAAAGGCTGCGCGGGCTTCGTGCAAATAATAAGCCTCGTCTTTGACCAGCGCCCTTTGTTCGTGGGATTGATCTTCGGACTCACCGCCCAATTCCAGATTGATAAACCGGCTCATGGCAAAGATTGGTGTCGCCAGAACCATCGTTTGAATGGTTTGCCGACGAACTGATTCTCCGGGACGTCCGCCCTTTCCAGCATGGCGGCGGAAATGTCGGCCTCGCCAACATTCCCATGCCCGCTTATAGCAAGATCCGGCCAGATGAACCAATGGTTTTCCGGCACGATGAAGTTTCCCGCACCCGGCATGTGTGGCCGGCGCGGATGCGCAATACCGTTCACCGTAAAGGCATTCGTTAAAAATCCAACCCGATCTCCAGCCATGGCCAGCACCGGCCCAAAACCCAAACCCGAACGGTCACCGGCATACCGGTTGCCATGAACCGAAATCACATATCCCGACAGGTTATAGGCAATCCAGTCACCTCGCCTGACCGTGTCGGCTGAAGCCTGCTTTTCTATTACAAACACCCGGTCGTTCATGCGCAACGGTATCAGCCAGTGTTCTTGAATGGCGCGTCGCATTGGTGCGTAAACCACTCCGCCCATGGCGATCAGAACCATGATGGTAAATAGCAGCCGGGAAGCGAATTCCATGTCGGTCAAAAGCGGGTTGCAGTAATTGACAAAACCGGTGACGTGGATCGAAAGCATCAAGCCGAAGGCAAAATTGCCGAAGGGATAACCCAGGCAGATGATGAATTCCAAAAACAGCAACCCGCAGACGACGAACGCCATTCTTCCCCAAAGACGGGGGCCGCGAAGGTAAATTCCCAGGCCCGGAACCAGGAAACTTCCGGCCAGTCCCCAAAACGTGAGGCCCTTTGGCAGATGAATGCGGTCCAGGGCGAGGTGGCGGCGAATGGAACCGCCCAAAGAAAAAAGCGGGCTGTACCACCGCGCTCGCGGCGGATAATAGGGTGACACAAATTTGCTCATGCCTTTTGCCACGGCGAACCGCCCGGATGTTTTCCCGTCACTTACAGCCTTTGGTCTATGTTGTAACGCACCTGCTCTTCCGGCTCATAAAACTCGCTGGTCTGCTGTTGCGACTCCATTTCGCCGACAATCTGTTCAAACAGCCTCACCGCTTCGAGGCAACCACGGCCCTTGTATCCCTTGATGTGCAACTCCACGCTGCCGTCCTTGCCGATCGTAATGTCAAATTCGCGTTGGGGCATAAGATTCCCGGTTCAGTTCAGGTTACATGCCTTCGAGAAATTTTTTGACATGAATAAACGCCTTGGCGATGACTCCCAGATAAAGAGCGGCAAGGATGGAAATAATGGCCATGACACATAACAGTTCCGTCAAACTCCAGCCGATGTTTCGTTGAGGTATTGGCGTCACAAAATGCCAGCCTTTCAGTTCTCCCAATGCCGGACCTTTAACCGGATGGAGCGGTCTTCATTGATTTCCTCCTCCACCACATTGAATCCCCGCGCCCGCATTTCATCCATCAGTTTCTGGTAGACATATTGCTGCACGACGCGCTGGCTCAACTCCTCGCCCAAGGCACGCAATTCCTCCTGGCTCTGGCCTTCCCCGGTCACGCACAGGGACGCCTTCCCGCGCGCATCGCGCGAAAAGGCGACGGTGACGCCCTCGCGCGTGACCGCGATGCGCTGGTCACGGCCAAGCTGGTTCGTGACCACTTCACTACGCTCAATTTCGAGTTCGACCTGGTTGGAATCCTTTCGCGCCACCCTGGCGGCGTGCTTTCCATGGGCGGCCTCGCGGGCAACCTGGTAACCGAGCGACGTCGCCGCGGCCACCACCGCCGCGCTGAAAGCCGGCCAGGCGGCGATCACCACCGGAGCCAAAATGCA
>DATEGR010000168.1:0-10022 GCA_035279985.1 Verrucomicrobiia bacterium | reverse complement strand
AGGGATGTAACCCCAGAGTTTGGGCCATTCACCCTGAAGAAAGCGTCTGGCAATGGCGTATTGACGCCAAAGTACATCCTCATATTCCGCGCTCTTGGGATATTGCTCGACGATGACCTGATAGGCATCGAAGGCCATTTCATCCTTGCCCGCCGCTTCCAGGCAACGACCGACAAGGTATTGCGCGTGCGGCGCGTAATCCGAGAGCGGCCACACCCGGACAACGCGATGGGCCGCCCGAAGGGCAAGACCGTAATCGTGCGTGTCGAAGGCACGTTGCGCCACATCCAGCTGGTCCTTGGCGCGCGTGCGCTGCCAGCCGGCGACTCCGCCAAACGGTTCGTAATACCATCCTTCGCCCGGCGTGTAAATCAGCGGCGCCGGCGAACGGAATGGAAATAACGCCACACTCGCGACTACGACCAACCACAGGATAATCCGGCGATTCATAAGGCGACACTATCCGTCCAAAATCAGCAAGTCAAGGCAGGTGCAGGCAGAGTCATCCGCGGTAAACAATCAACACGCCAAAATCCGACAACATCTTTTGCGAAGCGATGTCTACATACGTGTAGTTGACGGTGTGAACGCCGATCAGATTAGCCTCGCCGACCTCATTCAGAAACTCCGTCACCTTGTCATCAAACCGGTCATGGCCGGATTCAAAGCACGTGGCATGGCGAATGGTGTGGAGCCGGATTTTTTTGTTGGCGCCCTTGGCCACCACTTCCGCCGGCGCATTGGTTTGTTTTATCAGCAATTCGCTCGGTTTGTCGCGTACCGGCACTTTGAGATGCTTTTCGACTTTGGCCGCGGCCGACGCGGCGATGGGGTTGACCGGACCGGTCAGGGGAGCCATTTCCGGCGCGGCCTTGGTGGATTGCCGCGGAATCGTGATGGTCTCACCGCACGCCGGGCAGTCGATTTCCGTGCCCGCCCCGGCGCTGTCCACAACCAGTTCCTGCTGACAATTGGGGCAATCAAAGATGATGTCCATAATCGGTAATGGTTTGACGACGGAGTCAGACTAGACCTGCGCGCTTTTTAAACCAACAAAAAAATCCGAGTCACTCCCACTCAATCGTTCCCGGCGGCTTGCTGGTGATGTCGAACACGCAGCGGTTGACGCCTTTGACCTCGTTGATGATGCGGCTGGCAAGTTTTTCGAGCAGGGCATACGGCAGTTTCACCCAGTCCGCCGTCATGCCGTCCTGCGATTCCACGGCGCGAATCGCAATCGTATAGTCATAAGTGCGTTCATCGCCCATCACACCCACGCTGCGAACCGGCAGCAGCACCGCGAAGCTTTGCCAGATTTTGTAATACCAGCCGCTGCTTTTCATCTCGTTGACGACGATGGTATCCGCGTTGCGCAAAATTCTCAATCGATCCGGCGTGACTTCGCCCAGGATGCGGACCGCCAGGCCCGGGCCGGGGAACGGCTGGCGGAGAACAATCTCCCGCGGCAGGCCCAGTTCGAGTCCCAGTCGGCGGACTTCATCCTTGAAGAGGCATTTCAGCGGCTCGACCAGTTGAAACTTCATTTTCTTGGGCAGGCCGCCGACGTTGTGATGGCTCTTGATCATCGCCGCCGGGTTGCCGGCGATGGGCACCGACTCGATCACGTCGGGGTAAAGCGTGCCTTGCGCCAGAAACTTCGCCCTCCCGGCGCGCCGCGTGGCCGCAGTGAAAACCTCGATGAACGTCCGGCCGATGATTTTCCGTTTGCGCTCCGGATCGGTCACACCCTTGAGCCGCCGCAAAAAAAGTTTCGAAGTATTTTCATACTGCAATTTGAGCTTGAAATGCCGCCCGAAAACCTCGCGTACGACTTCCGCTTCGCGCCCGCGCAAGACGCCGTTGTTGACGAAAATGCAGGTAAGCTGTCCGCCAACGGCCTTGTGAATCAGCGCCGCCGCAACGCTTGAGTCCACGCCGCCGCTGAGCCCCAGGATGACCCGTTCCTTCCCGACCTGGGCGCGAATCTGTTCGACGGCCTGGTCGATGTAACTCCGCATCGTCCACTGCCGGCCGCAGCCACAAACCCGATGAACAAAGTTGGCGATGATTTCCCGGCCGCGCGGTGTGTGGACGACTTCAGGATGAAATTGGAGGCCGAAAAATTTCCGGGCCCGATTTTCAATTGCCGCGTATTCGGAATTCTCCGTCACGGCGACCGGCTTGAAATGGCGCGGCAATTTCGTGAGCTTGTCGCCGTGTGAGTTCCAGACCTGCAATTTCCAGGGCAAATTTTTGAACAGGGCGCACGCCGGGTCTTTCACCGTGAGCGTGCCCTTCCCGTATTCCCGCTTCCTCCCTTTCTCGACCCTGCCGCCGAGGAATTGCGCAAAGGTCTGTACGCCGTAGCAAATACCGAGGATGGGAAGGCCCAGGTCGAAAATCCTCCGGTCCGGCAGAGGCGCGCCGTCCGCATAGACGCTGGCGGGTCCGCCGGACAGAATCAAACCGCGTGGCTTGAGTTTCGCAAGCTCGCGCGCCGACGTGTTGTAGCGCAGAATTTGCGAATACACGTTGCCTTCGCGAACGCGGCGCGCGATGACCTGAGTGTATTGCGAGCCGAAATCCAGGATGATAATTTGTTCGCGCATCGTTTGAACGAGGCTAGAGTCATGCCCGCGAATGGGAAGTTTTACGAGAAAAAAATGGCAATAACGTCGGCGGTGGGTAAACTTTTCTGATTAAAATACATGCAAGATTTAAAGCTGCTTCACGATGCGGTATTGAACGGTGATGTAAAAACCGCCAAATCTGTCACCGGGCAAGCCATCAAGGACGGGATTGAGCCGATGAAACTCATCCAGGATTACATGATGCCCGCGATGGCCGAAGTGGGTCGGCGTTTTGAATGCAGCGAATATTTCGTGCCCGAATTGCTCCTTTCAGCCCGGGCCATGAAGGGCGCACTGGAGTTGTTACGTCCGTTGCTGGTAAAGGGCGGAGCGCAGCCGACCGGGCGCGTCGTGGTCGGCACCGTCAAAGGCGATCTGCATGATATTGGCAAGAATCTCGTGGTAGCCATGCTTGAAGGTGGCGGCTTTGAAGTCACGGATCTCGGAGTAAACGTCACACCCGAACAATTCGTCGCCGCCGTAAAACAGGAAAAACCGCAGATCCTCGCGCTTTCAGCACTGTTAACCACCACGATGGTCGCCATGAAAGATACCGTCGAAGCTCTCAAGCAAGCCGGTGTTCGCGACCGGGTGAAGGTGTTGGTGGGCGGCGCACCCATTACGCAGCGATTCGCCGATGAGATCGGCGCCGACGGTTACGGCGAGAACGCGGCGGTGGCAACCAGCCTGGCCAAACGAGTGATGGCGTGAGTCAAGCAGCTTTCGCATTTCGCAAAAGGTGCGGCCGATTTTGTCGCCACAAAAAGCGCATCCAGGTTGGCGGGCGGGGTTTTGGTTGGTATTGCCGGCGGAGGCGCGCGGTAACCCATCCGGTCATGAATCGAGCCTATGGTCTGCCTGTCGTACTGAATCTGGCAGGTTAAAACACAAAAACCGGACAAACGAACGTGTTGCCCGGTTTTGAGTTTGCGCAAAAGTGGTTTTATTGCGATTGCGGCACCACCTTCACAGTGCCGGTGCCGGGATCGTAGTCAATTTTTGAGCCGTACGGCGCTTCCGGCACTTTGCCGATGTAATTGGGGACCAGTTCCTGGAGATTCCTGGGATAACGCCCCTCCGCCACGTTGAACTGTTGAATGGCCTCATGGAGATACGCCAGATCTATCTGTTTGACCGAGTACTTTTGCGCCTGACCGACCACGCCGATGTAATCCGGCACCACGGTGAGCGGGTTCCCACTGGTGAAATTGGTAGCGGAGTTGTTGGTGGCCGCCGGGCTGGTGGAACTGGAATTGTTGTCGCAGCCGGTCAGAAAGAGGCCAGCCATCACGGGTATTAATAAAATAGCTTTCATAGCGGCAATTTAATCCAAGCCGCAAAATTTCCCAGCGTCAATCGCGGATTTGATATTGACGCCGAGAAACAAGCCCCTTGCCGCGCCACGCGCGACAAACCGACCGGCGCGGTTATTGCGCGGGCGCGTTGGTGGCTGGCGCGTTGGTAGAAGGCATTTCCGGCGCGGGCGTCGTGTCCGCCTGCTTCTGGCAACCCGCCAGCAGCCCGATGTAAAGGAGACCAAACGCAGCAACGAGATAGACTAATTTTTTCATACGCGGTTCAACTACCCGAAAATCCTCACGCGCCGCAAGCACAATTTTCAGATTTTTTCAGGAACGCCGCCCGGGTTTTGCGCCGCCAGTTCCCGCGCCCGGCGGATTAAATCCAAATCTTCCGTCAGACTCCCAAAGCGGAACCGGGGCAGGCCGCTCTGCCGTTGGCCCAGCAACTCGCCCGGCCCGCGCAGTTTCAAATCCGCTTCGGCGATGCAAAACCCGTCCGTGGTTTCTTCCAGCACCCGGAGCCTTTCGCGCGCCTCGTCGGTCTTCGCGCAGGAAATCAAAATACAAAATGATTCATGTGCGCCGCGGCCAATACGGCCGCGTAATTGATGCAATTGCGCCAGCCCGAATCGCTCCGCGTTCTCGACGAGCAGGACCGTCGCGTTCGGCACATCCAGGCCCACTTCAATCAGTGCCGTTGCCACCAGTGCCTGGATTTGATTCGCGCGAAACGCCGTCATCACGTCCTCCTTCTCCCGGCCCTTGAGCCGGCCGTGCAACAAACCGGCGCGAAACGGCGACAATGAGCGCCGGACGTTTTCAAATTCCTTGGTCACGGCTTTAATGTCGTTGGCGGTGTCCTGTTCCTCAACGCGCGGATAAACCACATAAGCCTGCCGGCCGGCTGCGATCTGTTTGCGGATGAATTCCCAGACTTCCGGCAGCTTGTCCGCTTTGCGCACAAACGTTTTCACGTGGCCGCGCCCCGCCGGCATTTCGTCAATCACGGAAACCTCGAGGTCGCCATAAAGCGTCAGGCCCAGCGTGCGGGGAATCGGTGTCGCCGTCATCACGAGCAAATGCGGATAATTCCCTTTCCGCACGAGCTGCTCACGCTGCACCACACCAAACTTGTGTTGTTCGTCAATGACGACCAGGCCAAGTCGCGGCAGATCGAAACCGGAGGTCAGCAGGGCATGTGTGCCGATGAACAAAGTCGGGGGTGAGAGACGCGACTGGCTCTCGATTCCCGCCTCTCGATGCTCGACCGTTTTGCGGCTGCCGGTCTGCAATTGAACCTTGATTCCCAGCGGTTCGAACCCGCGCAAGAAGTTTTGAAAGTGCTGTTCCGCCAGAATTTCGGTTGGCGCCATGAGTGCCACGTTAAAACCGCTCTCCAACGCCATCAGCGCCGTGCAGGCGGCCGCAACGGTTTTGCCCGACCCGACATCACCCTGGAGCAGCCGCCGCATCGGGTGCGCACCGCCCATGTCGGCGCGGATTTCGCGGAGCACGTTCGTCTGCGCATGGGTGAGCTTGAAGCCGAGCCGCGCCAAAAAAGGCTTCATCAAATGATTGTCGCCACCGCACGGCAACGCGCGCGAGTTGGCCTCGAATTTCCGCCGGCGCAGCCGCATTTCGCATTGCAGGGCAGCAAATTCATCCAGGGCCAGTCGCCGCCGCGCCATTTCCACATCAACCAATTCTTCGGGGAAATGAATCATGCGGACAGCCTTGGCGCGCGCCGGGAAATCTTTCAAGTCCGGCGCGGGTTTGGGTTCGACGATCTGTGATTCCAATCTTCCCAGCGTGCGCCAGATCAGTCCGCGCAGCCAGCGCTGGGGCAGGCCTTCAGTGAGTGGATAAATTGGCGCAATGCGGTTGATGTGGATGAAACCCTCCTCGCCGCCTTCGATGACTTCGGTTTCAGGATGATCCAGCGTGCGCGGTTTGGTTTCGACCAGCTTGCCAAAGACAAAAACCTCGTCGCCCACCGCGAAATACTTCTCCATGAATGGCAGGTTCCACCAGCGGCAATGCAGGCGCGCCGTGCCGTCATCGAGGACAAATTCAAAAACGGACTTCGTGCCACCGCGAAAACGCTTGAGTCCCTGGGCGACAATCCTGCCCCGCGCCGTGGCCGCCTCGTCGCGGGTCAATTCAGCAATGGCGCGAAAATGCCGGCGGTCCTCATAACGCCGCGGGCGGTGCAGCAACAGGTCCTCGACCGTGAGAATGTCGAGCCGCTCGAGCTGGGCCGCACGTTCGGCACCGACGCCCCAGAGCGAAGTGACCGGCCTTTTCAGCGGGGGTATTTCCGGTGGCGGCGACATTGAGCGCACGATACTAACCGTCCACTGCGGCTTCAACGGGAAAGGAACAGACAAGCTGTCTGCGCCCCACCGGCCGGAGTCAAACCTCGATCACGGTGACTTCCGGTCGGCAGTTAAATCGCACGTCATAGCAATACCAGCCGATGCCCGGATTGACATAAAGCGGGCCGGACCGGGTTTGAAACAAACCGAGGTCATACTCGTCCACGCCCTCCGGCAGCACGAGCGCTCCACAAAACGGAATACGCACCTGGCCGCCATGGGAATGGCCGGCCAGCACCAGATCGAACCGCTGGTCACCCTGACATTTTATCCATGCCGGATAATGCATCAGCAAAACGGTTTTCGCGTCGGGATTCAACGGGGGTGGAAGGTTGTAGAGATACCGGCAGGTGACGCCCACGAGGTTGATTTTTCCACCGGCCACGGCTTGTTGTTCATCGAGCAGCCAGGCGCCGCCGGTGGCGGCAAAGCATTGGCCGATGACCGCAAACGACGCGCCACTCGAATAATCATGATTTCCCGGCACGCCAAAAAGGGGCGACTTGATGCCGGAAAGAATTTCGAGCGCCTCCGGCAGGAATGGAGTTTGCTCCATGATGTCGCCAGTGAAGCACACCAGGTCCGGCGCGAAGGAGTTGATGGTCTTGATGACTGATTCCGCATAGGCACGGTCACCCTTGTAATGCAAATCGGTGAAATGAACGAGGCGGACGGCGGGCGGGCCATTGCCGATACGCAGGTGCCGTACGTTCAACCACGTGGGTTCAAGCCATCGGGCATCCGTCACCGCAGCCACCGGCGCACCGGCACAGGCGGTACCGAGTGTCAGAAGAAAATGGCGGCGGCTGAATCTGGTCAATTTCATTGTTGCTTTTGACGCCTCGACCAAAATCACCTCCCGGCAAGAATTGCGCCTGGCATCGTTCCACGTTACCTTGGACGGCGTGCCCGCGAATTTTGTTCAACTCAGAATATCGCCGTTGCTTCTGTTACTGCGTGTCAATGCGCTTCAAACCTGGCGGCGGCTGTTGTCATTGCGGAAACAATCCCAGTTGCTCACGAGTGTCATCGTGTTCTTTGTCGTCGGTTATCTCGTCCTGTCATTCTGGCTGTTTTATCATGCCCTGTGGTTCGTCGCGCGATTCCCGGGTTTGGGCGCGGTGCTGACCGAGCGGCTGATGTACACGCTCTTTGCCTTTCTCTTCGGCTTGTTGTTGCTGAGCAACCTGGTGATCAGCTACACAAACCTGTTCCGCAACCGCGAAACCGCGTTTCTGCTCACGCTTCCGGTCCCGGCCCAGACGGTATTTCGCTGGAAATTCATAGAATCCACCTTGCTGGCGTCATGGGCATTTTTATTCCTGATCGCGCCGCTGCTGGTGGCCTTTGGCCTGGTGCGCGGCGCGGCGTGGCATTTTTACGCGATGACGCTGGTATTAATCGCATTGTTTATCGTGCTGCCGGGTGTCGCCGGGGCGTGGCTGGCGATTTTAATGGGCCGGTTTCTGGATCGCCGCAGTTTTCAAATTGCGATCGTAGGCGCAGCCATCATCTCACTTTCGTTGGTCGCGTTCTGGTGGAAGGCCCAGCCGGCAACCAATGCCTTGCTGAGCGAACGCACCCTTGAAGCGCTCGATCAGTTGCTCGCCAAGACGCGCTTCACGATGTTTCCGTTCCTGCCCAGCTACTGGCTGTCGGCGGCCGTGCTGCAATGGGCCGAAGGCATCCTGCGCGGCGCGGCGTTCTTCGCGCTGGTACTGTTGAGTTACACGCTGCTCTTCGGCGGCCTGGCCTTCACGCGGTTCGGCGGTTTGTTTTACGATACGGCGTCGGCAGTGCAAAGTCGCGTGCACCGCGGCGGCAAATGGACCTGGTTTCGCCCCCAACGTGAATCTCAAAATTCCGCCGAGCCGATGGAAAAGCTTTTGGGGAAACTTTTCTGGCTCAGCCGTGATGGGCGCGCGCTGGCCGTCAAGGATATCCGCATGTTTTGGCGCGACACGACACAATGGGGGCAATCCGTGATGCTGTTCGGCCTGTTGGGCGTGTATATCATCAACTTGCGGAATTTTACACACCAGTTAAGCAGCGAATTCTGGATCAATCTCATCGCCTTTCTGAACCTCGGCGTTTGCGCGTTGAACCTCGCCTCCGTGACCACGCGGTTTGTGTTCCCACAATTTTCCCTGGAAGGCCGCCGGCTTTGGATCGTCGGCCTGGCGCCCATGGGGCTGGCGCGCGTGGTTAAAACCAAATTCTGGCTGGCCAGTGTAACGTCGTTCGTCGTGACTTCCGGCCTGATCATGCTTTCATGCTACCTGCTGAAAATGAGCTGGGACCGGGTGGCTTTTTTCGGCGCGGTGATTACGATCATGACCTTTGCGCTCAACGGCCTCGCGGTTGGGTTGGGGGTTTTGTATCCCAATTTGAAGGAGGCCAATCCAAACAAAATCGTCAGCGGCTTCGGCGGCACGCTCTGCTTCGTATTGAGTTCCGTCTATATCCTTGCCTCGGTATTGCTGTTGGGATTCGCTGCCACCGGCTGGCACGGGCGGGCCATCTGGGCCGCCGAGGGCATTATCGCCTTCGTGTTCCTGTCCTTCCTGGTCGGCTGGCTCCCGATGAAATTGGGTCTGCGGCAATTGAACGATTTTGAAGTATAACGCCCAGGTTTGACCTGCCGCCGCTCACGCCGGCATCAACCTCTCCAGGGCATCAAACAGTTTCGGTGGATCCGCCAGATGCACGTGGTTGCCCCTGGTAATCAAACCAAAACCTTCACCGTAGGCCGGCCCGTTGGCCACACAGGCGTCGGTAAGACACTTGCTGAGTTGTTGTTCCGCCGCGCGAATCGCGTCCGGGCGCTTGCCTTCCGCTTCAAACTTCCACCCCACCAGTTTCGCCGACGGAAACCAGGCGCGCAGTTCGGTAATGATTTTCCGCGTCGGCACCAGTTCCACCACCAGGGTGCCCTCGCCGGTGGGAATCTTTTTTGATTTGATTTCCGTCAACTTGCCGTGTGGCGACTGCAGTCGAATCCGGCCGAAACGATAATCGCTGACCGCCGCCGTGTGAAAAACCGCGGTGGTCTTCCTGGTGGACAATACCTGCAGTTGTTCGCGTAAATTCGTGCTGGTGGTGAACACCTCGACCCCCTGCGCCCGCCGCTCGCCACCGTAGGTGGCCTGAGCGCTGATAAGCAACATCACTTTATGGCCGCGCGCGACCAGGAAATTAGCCAGCTCCGTGCCGAGGCGGCCCGTTGAAAAATTCGTGAGCCGGCGCACGTCGTCGAGTGGTTCATAGGTTGGACCGGCAGTGACAATACAATTCATGTGCTAAAAATAGCGCAACGAGGTGCAAATGCACAAAAATTTTGTTTTGCCGCGGTTTCGTGGCAGCATGTGGCTGTGAGCAAAATCGTCGGCATCGATCTGGGCACTACGAATTCACTCGTCGCCACGGTGGATTCAGGCATCCCGCTGGTCATTGCCGACGCCGCGGGCCACCGCCTCACCCCGTCCGTCGTCCATTTTCCGGCGGCGAACGCCGAACCGGTCATCGGTTATGAGGCCAATCGGGTTCGCGTCGTCAAACCGGCCGAAACCGTTTATTCCGTCAAACGCTTCATCGGCCGCCGCGGTGCGGAAATTTCCGACGAAGAAAAACAAATCACCTATCCGCTCAAAACGGCCGGCACGGGCCCCGTGGCCATCCCGCTTTACGGGAAAAACATTTCGCCGGAGGAAATCTCC
>DATEGR010000167.1:0-7278 GCA_035279985.1 Verrucomicrobiia bacterium | reverse complement strand
TTGAGGGTTGCTTCTTTCCGGTCCTTTCATTACTTCATTGTCCAGAAAGGAAAAAAATTATGCCAGAACCAGTCATCGCCCAAAAATCTCCGTTTGTGCAACTCATGGAGGCCGGCACATTTTGGTGGTGCGCCTGCGGCCGGTCAAAGACCCAGCCGTTTTGCGACGGCTCGCACAAGGGCACCGGTTTTACACCCAAAAAAGCGGATATTGCCGAAGCCAAAACCGTTGCATGGTGCGGTTGCAAACATTCGAAGAATGCGCCGTTTTGCGACGGCAGCCACAGCCGGTTGGGTTAAACGGAATTACGGGCGCTTTTTTCCGCCCGATTCCTTCTCCTTCTTGCGGAAAAAGTACTGGGTGTCGGCCACGTTGAGCACCGAGAGGTCGAGGCCTTCCTCGGGGGCGCGTTTTTTGGCGATTTTGAGCTGGCGCGCGATGCGTTTGATGGCGGCCGCGGCGTAATATTTGACCACGCCCACGCCGGTTTCGGATTTGAAGATCACCACGAGCAGACAATGGTCATCCACATTGGTGACAAACAGGCTGTGATTTTCGCCCTGTTGGTAGGTGCTGTTAAACGTGGTTTCACTGACCAGGCCGGCGATGGTCTGGTTGGCCATGAAGGCACCGGAGGCCAGCGCCGCGATGGTCGTCAGGTCAAATTCGTCCGAGTCCCCGTGGTGCGTGATGAGAAAACCACCCTTGTCAATCACCAGCGAGACGGAGGCGTCGGCGCTGGTATTGAACTCACGGAGGGTTTCGTCCAGTTTGTGAATATCCTCCTCGGTGATTTGAGGGAGAGTAGCCATGTCATGCGTATTGTGGAACGCTTTGGGTGATGAATTTGTGCAACAGCAGGCGCGTGATCATGTTCAACGTTTCGAACACGCCTTCGCACCGATGTGCCGTCGCGCTGAACGACGGCACCTGCACTTCGCGGTTGTTCAACAGAAATTCCATGTACTCCATGGGGGCGACGTTGGGTAAATCGCGCTTGTTGTATTGCAACACGTAAGGAATGTCATGGAGGTTGAGCTTGAGTGACTGCAAATTATCCATGAGGTTTTGGAAACTTTCGACGTTCTCCGGCATTTTCTCAAATTGTGAATCGGCCACAAACACAATGCCGTCCACACCGCGCAAAACCAGCTGGCGGGTGGTGTTGTAGATGACCTGGCCGGGCACGGTGTAGAGCTGGAACTTGGTCTTGAACCCGCGGATGGTCATCGCTTCAATCGGCAGGAAATCGAAAAAGAGCGTGCGGTCCGAACTGGTCGCCAGCGAGACGAGCTTGCCTTTGTTGCCGGCGGCGGTCTGGACGTGGTCGTGGACCTGGACCAGGTTGGTGGTCTTGCCGCCCATCGCCGGGCCGTAATAGACGATTTTAACCTGCAGTTCGCGAGTGGCTTGGTTGATGATGGCCATAGGATTATTGTTTTTTCCGGTCGAGTTCACCAGCCAACAGGGCCAGTTGTGCGGTCGGCAATTGTTCGCCGGCGCGACCGAACGCGGCGAAATAGACGCCATGGATGCGGAACACCTTCCACGGCACGTTGCCAACGGTGAAATTCAAATTGTTCAATTCGCCCATCCGCAATTCCTTGGTGCACTGGGTGACGCGGCCGTAAATCTGGGGCAAAAAGGCCGCCAGCGTGTCCGCGTTGAGATCGGAAGGGATCTGGCTGGCCACCGTCAAGCCGTCCGGCAGCGCCACGAGCGCGCCGGCGACACCCTTCAGCGCCATGGCGCGGGCCACGACTTCCTTGGGTGTGGTTTGGCGACTGCTGAAATCCGTCGCCGGCGTCACGGGAGCGGGTGCGCGTTTATATTCGGTGGTATCCAACTGTGGTGTGTCGTGCGTGTCGCCCCAGACATAGTAATTGGAATTGGATTCCGAAAATTTGGTATCAGCCGATTTGGAGGCGAAATGGGTTTCATCCGGCAAGGGCGCCGGGCCGGGTGGTTCCGGCGTTTCGGAAGGAGGCTGTGGCTGTGGAAAACCAAAAAACAAATTCGGGATCTCGGTCGGCAGCGGCGCCGAATGGTGCGGCTGTGCCGTTTGGGCTGGCCCTGCCAGCCTGGCCAGAAAGAGCGGGGCAATCACCTTTAACGGCAATTCCAACTCCAGACCATCGTGGATGGACACCCCGGCTGGCGCCGGTTTGAGCCACGTGCGCAAATTCCGCCAGGCAAATGTCACGCGCCCGCGTTTGAGGGCGGGCTCGACCAGACTTACCGGCAGCGCTACCTGGGCATTGGCCAGGGTCAATGGCGTAATTTCCCTCCGTAAAGCCTCGGGCCAGGTTTCCGAGAGCGCAACCAGTGGTGCCAGGATGGCGGCTGACTCCGGCGCGGACGGCGCTGGCCTCGGCGTGAGCGGTGCCGGCCTTGGTGCGAGTGGCACCGGCCGCGGCGTGAGCGACTCCAACCGCGGCGTGAGTGACGCCGGCTTCGGCGCGAGCGGTGGGGTTGGGGCCGGCGGAAGGGGAATGCCCGGGATGATGGGCTGTGCGGTCACACTATTGCCGTTGCCATTGCCGTTTCGTGCCGGAGGCGGGGCTGCCGGCTCGGGTTTGATGGCACGCGGGACAAATGCCGGTGGCGGCGGGGCGACCGGGGGCGGCGCTGTTTTGGCCGGGGTGCGGGGAGCCGATGTGTTCATGCGCAGGGGCGGGGCAGAAGACGGCGGCGGTTTTACCGGAGTCTTGGAAATGGATACTCCCTCTCCGCGTCCGCTGAAAGGTCCGGAGATTTCCGCCGGCACTTCGATGTGTTTCTGCGACGGATTGCGGATCAGCGAATGGGAACTCAGCCGCGCCAGCACCTTGCTGAGCGGCAGCACGACGGGAAGCGAATCATATTCCTCGTCAATATTGAACAGGCTGGGCGCGGCCTGGCGCAATTCGCCAAAGGTGATTTTGACGACACCCGAGGCCAGTTGTGGCATGATTTTTTCGATCGAAACCGAGATGCTGGCACGGCTCAAGTCAGCATCGGTCAGCGTCAGCCGGGCGTGCAGTTGCGGCGGCAGGTTTTCCAGGATCGATTGCAGCGGTAATTCCAGTTCGCTGCTGTTTGCGACCGGCGCCGGTTCGGAGCTGGCCGGATGCGCAACCGGTTTTGATCGGGGCATGGCAAATTGCGAAATGGGAACGGAAGGCGGTAGTGGTGCGGCCGACGATACCGGTCGTGGCGGTTGGGGGGTGTCCGCTCCAGTTTCGTTCTCGTCAAAACGTCGCAGCAGTTCTCGCAGCAACCCGGCAAATCTTGTTTTTACTCCATTTGGCATCGCACACAACTTTTCCCGCAGACTATGCATCCGCAGGTTGTCCAATTCCCAGCAGGAAGCGCGCCACGGACGCGCCGGAAATATCCGCCGACCTCCAAACCGTTGTCCAACCGCGAGCTGGCAAAAGGTTGTCTCAGCGTTGGACTGGCTGTCCACAAAGCGACGGTGAATTATTGCTCCGCCCGGCGGGATTCGGAACGACAACTGCTTCTCTCCGGTCGTTTACGGCTTGAACGCTTGGCGGCTTGAAATCACGGGCCGACCGCATTAGCCGTTATGTGTTGTCGAGAGGAATGGAATCACACCACAAAATCCTGATTTTGGACGATGAAGCCGCCTGGTTGGAGGTGAATCGTGAAATATTGGCGCGGCTTCCCAGCAAACCCGAGATTCGCACAGTCAACACCGGAACCCGCGCCGTCGCCCTGTTGGACGCCGAGCCGTTCCGCCTGCTGATTTGCGATTTGAAGATGCCGAAGATGGACGGTTTGCAGGTGCTTTCGATTGTCCGCCGCCGGTTCCCGGAATTGCGCACCGTGGTGTTGACGGCGTTGGAAGACGAGGAATTCCGCTCCCGGGCTTACGCGCTGGGCGTGGATTTGTTCTGGCTGAAGACCGATATTCAGCAAAACCCGCAAATGTTTCTGGACTGTGTTGAGTCATTGCTGGGCCGCGACCTGGAAACGGGTTTTCGCGGTATCCAAAGCAAAAGTCTCATGGACATCATCCAGATGGAATGCCTGTCCCGCAGTTCCACCGTGTTGCGCATCACCCGCGGCCCGCTCGTAGGCAAACTGTGGATTCAGGAGGGAGAACTGATTGATGCCGAAGCCGAAGGCGCACGCGGTGAGGCGGCGTTCCGGAGAATTCTGGCCTGGAAGTCCGGCACGTTTGAAAGTCTGTCCGCCGAACCCAAGCACGAACGCACCATCTTCAAGTCGGTCAATGCCCTGCTGCTCGAATCGGCGCAGAACATTGACGAAGCCGCCAACCCCACGGGACCCGATTCAGTCGAGGACGCCGATCACCGCAAAACCATCTGGAAACTTGCCCTGGTGGCGCGGGAAGGCGCTGAATTTGTAGTCGTCTCTTCCGCCGAGCGCCAGAACGAGGTGGATGCTTGGGGAACGCAATCCGCGGGACAACTGGCCGCCTGGACACAGCGGGTTGCCGAGGTGGCCAAACGGCTGAGTGACCGGCTCGAAGCCGGCCCGTTACTCTACCTCGTCGGCAATAGCGTGGAACGGCAAGTGCTTTTATTGCCCCGCGACGAAAAATCTTATCTGGTCGCCTGGCCGCCGGACGCGTCCGTCGACCAACTGTTTGAAAAAACCAAGAAACTTGTTGCCTCATGGGATTCCTGACACGATTTTTTAAGGGTCATGCGGCGGTCCAGCAACTGCCGGCTGGCAGCCTGACCGTGAACCGCGACGGCCAGGTGGTCACGTCCACCATCGCCTCGGGCTATCCGCAGGGGCTGTTGCGCGACATCGTGCGCGACGTGCTGCTCCTGTTTCGCCAGGCGCGCGAGTCGCAAATGCCGCTGGCGGAATTCAGCATCCATTTCGCCAGCTTGCGCATCACCGCCCGTGAAATGCGCGGCGGGGCCGTGATCTTCCTTTCACCGCAAACCGTGCCGACCACCCCCAGTCAACCCGACCGCTTATGACCACCAAAGAACTCACCCAGTTGGTCGCCCAGATCGAGACCCACATCGAATGCTGGAAACAGTTCAACCATTTCGTGAACGTCGCCCGCGCCAAAAAGTTCGGGGCGCCCGACGAGAATCATTTTCTCGAACTCAAAAGCGTCATCGTGCAGGAGTTGGAGATGATTTACGCCGCCCTCGAAATCACCACGCCGGCCAAGGAGGAGATTCATGCCCTCATCGGCAACGCGCCGTCGCTCCGCTACCTGAGCGAGATGAGCGAAGGTTCCCTGCGCGGCATCGAAAGCCAGTGGCACAAAATCTACATCGGCTGGCATTCCATTCTCGGCCAGCTCAAGGTCAAACAGCGCGTCGAGGACGCCAAATCGTTCTTCAGTTGGAAGAAATAAACCACCGGCTTCATTTCTTCCTTGCCCGGCACGCCCGTTTCGTGTCTAACCACGCGCCATGCCTGACTGGATTGCCGTTGTCATCCTGGGAATTATCGAGGGAATCACCGAATTCATCCCCGTTTCTTCCACCGGCCATTTGCTTATCGCCGAGCACTGGTTGCCGCGCCAGAGCGACCTTTTCAACGTGGTCATCCAATGCGGCGCGGTCATCGCCGTGCTGCCTTTGTTTCCCCAACGGCTTTACAAATTCGCCTTCGAGTGGCGCGACAAGGAAACTCAGAGCTACGCGCTGAAAATCTTCGTCGCCTTCTTCATCACCGGGGTGGGCGGACTGATCCTGGAAAAAGAGGGGTTCAAACTGCCGGAGCAACTCGCGCCCATCGCGTGGGCCTGGCTGGTCGGCGGCATCGGCTTTGTCGCCATCGAATGGTGGTTGCGCGGGAAGAAATTGAGCGACGACATCACCTGGTCCGTCGTCATCGCCGTCGGTGTCGGCCAGTTGATTGCCGCGGTGTTCCCCGGCACGTCCCGGTCCGGCTCGACCATCCTGTTGTGTCTCCTGTTGGGATTGAACCGCCCGGCGGCCACGGAGTTTTCCTTCCTGGTCGGCATTCCGACCATGCTCGCGGCGGGTGGTTCGGAGATTTTCAAGCAACTGCGCCATCCGGTCGCAGGCGCGCCGCCGGAACATTGGGGCATGGTGCTGCTGGGGTCGCTGGTGGCCGCCGCCGTTTCCTTCGTCGCGGTGGGATGGCTGCTGCGCTATATCCAGACGCATACCTTCACCGCGTTCGGCTGGTATCGCATCGCCCTGGCAATTGTGACGTTTGTCTTCTTTATGCGCTAAGACATTTCGGAGGGGCGAGTTACACGAGCTCCCTTTTATACGAACCGAATTCACGTCGAACAAGGGACTCGTATAACTCGTCCCTCCGGGGAAATTATTGCGCCGGCGCGGGGATGAAAATTTTCTGCCCCACCTTCATGTTCTTCGCGTCCAGTCCCGGGTTCGCCTTCAGGATCTGGTCTGTGGTCACCTTGATGCCCTGCGCGCGGTACGCCTTGGCAATGGCCAGGACCGTGTCCCCACTTCGGACGGTGTAATCATAACCGTTCTGCGGACCGCTGGGGCCGGTGGTGGGATGACCTCTCACCGGTGTAGGTGTGATGTCCGGTGTTATGTCCGGCGCCGCTCGGTGGCCGGACGACGACGCGCCCAGCGATTTTTCGAGCCGTTCCAGTTCTTTCAAAACCCGGTCGTTGTCCTCCTGCCGTTTCTTGTCAATTTCCTGCACCTGCTCGGCGAGTTTTTTCAGATCATCCGTATTCGCCGCATTGGCGGCGGGCTGGTTCAACTGGCTTTGCAGGTCGCTGATTTGCTTTTCCAGAGCCTCGATGCGTTTGCTCTGTTGCAACTGGGCGGCCTGCAGGTCCTGAATCTGGCCGCTGAGCTTGTCCATCTGTTGTTGGTTGGCGTCGTCCTGTGCCCGGACCGCTGCCAGGGAGAAGCTGAGAATCAAAAAGCCGGCTAGAAATCGTTTCATGCGCCGACAATAATCCGTTGCCCGCCTGCGTCAAGTGGAAGTGCAAAAGTTGCGGGAAGAAAGCGATGGAAATTTGCAGCGTATCATAACGAAGGCCGGCCGGGTTTGCAGCCTATCCAGATCCATAATTTGAACCTTATTTCCGGACAACTGTTTTGTCCAGCGTGACTGCACGACGAAATCTCACGCCAGTTTTCCGTAACGCCGGATTTCGGGCCAGATCAGCGCCACGGCGATGACGGTTAAAATAGTCCCGACACCGCCGGACACGGTAGAAATCACCGCGCCGGCAACGATTGTGTTCCCGATGGCCGGGCCGAAGATTTGCGCGACAGTGCCGGATTCGTATTCGCCCAGTTCGTTCGACGTGCCGATGAACAG
>DATEGR010000166.1:0-3749 GCA_035279985.1 Verrucomicrobiia bacterium | reverse complement strand
AAATAATTGTCCGGCGGTCATCAAACCGGCAGCCAGGAAAAATTGCATAAACATTCGCATAAGTGTTTTGGTTGAAGGGTGTTGAATTATTGGGCGGGGGCATTTGTACTCACCGGCGCTGCAGGTGGAGGCGCAGGATTTCCCGTCGGCGCAGGCATGGGAACCGGGCGACCATATTTATCCACTAAAACATCGTACGGTACTTGAATCGTGCGGCCATCCGATGTGGTTTCTGTGCGCCAATGGCGCACCATGTGGTAGCTCGGATCAAACGGCGCTGCAGCACCAACAGCCGCACCTTCAACTACTCCCACACCAGCACCGACAACGTTGCCGGCAGCCACACCAGCGGCGTTGCCGACGGTTTTGCCCACAACCGGGCCCGGGTGATATGGGCTGGTGTTGCCATACTCAGTGTTGGTGCAGCCAATGAACAACTGACCGGATAACAGTGAGACAAGTCCGAAAAGAATAAGGCGTTGCGACTTCATAACCATTTACAAGTTTTGGCCCTGAGACGAGTTAGCCTGAATAGAAGGCATCGTAGTTCGTTGGCACTGCGCGTCAAGAGGTTTTATTTGTTTGAATTTTGCCCCTTGGGCGTTTGACTCCGCGCTGGACGGATGCACCGGGTTTTCTTATCCTGCCCGCATGTCAAAATCAGCCAAGGCCGACACGGTCAAGGGTGGCCTGCCGTTTGAAGAGGCCTTGAAGAAGCTCGAAGGCATCGTCGAGGCGATGGAGTCCGAGGATTTGCCGCTCGAAGCCTTGCTGGCCCGATATGAAGAGGGCACCCGGCTCGTGAAAGTCTGCCAGGAAAAGCTGGCCGAGGCGGAGTTGAAAATCCGGCAGTTGGAGAAGAACGCCGCGGGCGAAATGAAGTTGAAACCATTTGAGGGAGAAGGTGAATGAGTTAAATCAGTGATTGGTTAAATGAGCAGGATTGCGCGTGCTTTACATTGGGGCCCGGTTCCTGAACTTTTTTAACCAGTTACTCATTTAACTGATTTAACGAATAAAACTATGAGCCGATATCTCGACATGGTGGACGGGCCGGAGCACGTGAAGAAACTCACGTTGCCGCAACTGCAGGAACTGGCCGCCGAAATCCGGCAGGACCTCATCTCGGTGCTGGCCCGGAATGGCGGGCACCTCGGCCCGAACCTCGGTGTGGTCGAACTGACGCTCGCCCTGCACCGTGTTTTTAACACACCCAAGGACAAGTTCGTTTGGGACGTGAGCCACCAGGTTTATGTCCATAAACTGCTGACCGGCCGCAAAAACCGTTTTTCGGCCATCCGCCAGACCGGTGGCTTGAACGGGTTCGCGCTGCGGACGGAAAGCGAGCACGACTGCTACGGCGCCGGCCACGCGGGTACGGCGCTTTCCGCCGCGCTGGGCATGGCGGCGGCGCGCGACAAACGCGGCACCAACGAAAACATCGTCTGTATTTTCGGCGACGCGGCGTTGACCAACGGCATTTCTTACGAGGCGCTCAACAACATCGGTCATACGACAAAAAAATTCATCGGCATTCTCAACGACAACGAATGGAGCATTGCCAAAAACGTCGGCGCCATTTCGAATTATCTCAACAAGCTGATTACCAATCCGCACTACAACAAACTGTCCCGCGATTTTCAAAGTTTCCTGCGCCGATTGCCCAAGGGCGAACTGGCCCTGAAACTGGCGCACAAGGCCGAAGAGGGTTTCAAGGGCGCGATCACCGAGGTCGGATTGCGTCAGACCGGCAATCTCGTGGACGCCGACGGGCGGGGCGGTTACGGCAGCCCGATTATTTTCGAGGAATTGGGCGTGCGTTATCTGGGGCCGATCAACGGACATGATTTGCCGTTGCTCATCAGCACGCTGGAATTTGCCCGGACGTGCGATCATCCCATTGTCATCCACATCCTCACGCAAAAAGGCAAGGGCTTTGAAGCCGCCATCAAGTTTCCTGAAAAATTCCACGGCACCGGCCCGTACGACATGAAAACGGGTGATTCCCTGCCAGCCAAGGCCGGCGCGCCGCCGATGTATCAGGACGTGATGGGGCAAACGCTGGTGAAGCTTTGCCAGAAGGACAACACGCTCGTCGGCATCACCGCCGCCATGCCCAGCGGCACCGGCATGAAACATCTGGAAAAGGCGATGCCCGACCGTTATTACGACGTGGGCATCGCGGAGGAGCACGCCGTCATTTTTGCCGCCGGCATGGCAACGATGGGTTTCCATCCCGTCTGTGCGATTTATTCGACCTTCCTGCAGCGCGCCTACGATTGCCTGCACCACGACATTTGCCTCCAGAATCTGCCCGTGACGTTCTGCATGGACCGCGCCGGCCTGTCCGCCAATGACGGCCCGACGCACCATGGTTTGTTTGACATTGCGTACCTGCGCTGCCTGCCGAATGTCATTGCCATGGCGCCGAAGGACGAGGATGAACTGGTGGACATGATGTTCACGGCCACGCACCAAAATCATCCCACCTTCATCCGCTATCCACGCGGCGCGGCGGAAGGCGTACCCATCAAGGAACAGCCGAAGCTGCTCGAGGTCGGCAAGGCGGAAGTCGTTCAGAATTTTTCCAGCAATGGCGCCGTGCAGCACAAAGTCGCCCTGTTCGGCCTGGGCCCGTTGAACACCCTGGCGCGCAAGGCGGCCGAACAACTGGCCGCAGATGGATTTGACTGCGCCGTCATCAATCCGCGCTTCACGAAGCCGCTGGACGCCGGCACGCACGAATTTTTCGGCAAGGCGGCCGACGTGATCGTGACGTTGGAAGACCATGCGTTGATGGGCGGTTACGGCTCGGCGGTGCTGGAATTGTTCAGCGAAAAAGGGGTGACCACGCCCGTGATCCGCATCGGCTGGCCGGACCAGTTCATCGAGCACGCCACAACGCAGGACGAATTGCGTAAGAAATACGGCCTGACGGTCGAGAACACCGTGGCCAAAGTGAAGGCACAATTTGGGGATACTGCGGCGAAGGTGACGCGGCTGATTGAGGTGGCCTGATGGTCCTCCCTCATCCCGGCCTTCTCCCCAGGGAGAAGGAGAAACGTTTGCCGCCGCTTTGGGAATCCACGCGACTGGATTTTGCCGAACTCTCATCCGCAAAGCGAGGAGCGGCCGATTGCTGTTCCTTCTCCTGGGGGAGAAGGTCAGGTTGAGGGCGGGCATTCATTTCTCAATCAAATCCTTTTCTTTCCTTGCTTTCCCCGGTTTTCGACTTGATGCTACGCGCCTTAAGGTTTTGAAAATCGTATATCGCAAATCGTAAATTCCGACCATGGCCTATAAAGATGTGACACCGCCCGCCGGCGGGAAAATTTCTGTTCAAAACGGCAAGCTCAGCGTGCCGGCCAACCCCATTCTCCCGTTCATTCGCGGTGACGGCACCGGGCCGGACATCTGGGCCGCCAGCGTGCGCGTATTCGACGCCGCCGTGCAGAAGGCCTATGGCGGCAAGCACACGGTCGCGTGGTTTGAAGTGTTCGCCGGCGAAGCGGCCAAGAACAAATTCGACAACTGGCTGCCGGACGACACGGTCGAGGCGTTTAAGGAATATCTGGTTGGCATCAAAGGGCCGCTCACGACGCCGGTTGGCGGCGGCATCCGCTCGCTCAACGTCGCGCTGCGGCAGCTGCTCGACCTCTACGCCTGCATTCGTCCCGTCCGCCACATCGCCGGCGTGCCCGCGCCGGTCAAACAGCCGGGCAAGCTCGACGTCGTGATCTTCCGCGAAA
>DATEGR010000165.1:0-3740 GCA_035279985.1 Verrucomicrobiia bacterium | reverse complement strand
CTCCTTTGTATCTTGGCCGGCCATCCACAAAAGACAAATAATCGCCGGCGTGGGTAAATTCGCGAAAGGGTTCGTGGTATTCTTTCTCCCGGCAATGGAGATATTCATCAAACATTTTTTTCCAGGCCAGCGAATGAACGGCGGCCGTCCGGGTAACGACGCCATCCATATCAAAAATTACCGCTTCAAAGCTCAGCATATGACGAAACGATTTTTCATGAATTGCGCATAAGGTTATTGAGATGGGCAGTGGCAGTTGACAAAGTGACTCTTGCAACAAGAAGTACTACAGTCCATCGAAATCACAGACTTTCCCGCATAACCGATCATGTGCAAGAGTGCGGATCATTCCCGCACAATCCCTGTGTCTGGGACAGTCGCATGAAGTGGTGACGTATGATCGCAAGGGCAGTGAACGAGAGCCAAAGGCATTGGAAATTTCATTGAAGGTTTTCCCAAGACTCCCACAAAACCCCATAAATAAAGGGTTTTGACTGGAGGCGGAGACCGGAATCGGACGGCTAATGCCCGTTTTTCGACCAAAAAACTACGATGTTCACCGAACAATTTCAAGTAACTCCTTCACTATTTAGCATAACCCGGTTTAAGCGTCTTACTGAAAATCCCACTGAAGGTTTTTGACGGTCAACCCACCGGTTGACGCACGGATAGGAGGATAAAATCTCCGGCACCGGAGAGGTGTGGCTGTCGCGGTGGGAACCGAACGATACCTTGACTATTGTCAAGAGTCGGCACATTTCGTTCACTGAACATGTTGGCACTCTTTAATATGTCATGAACCAATTCATTCTTGCCATTGATCAGGGCACCACCAGTTCACGTGCCATCCTCTTTGACAGGACCGGCGGCATTGTCGCGGTTGCCCAGCGCGAATTCACCCAATATTTTCCGCAGCCCGGGTGGGTGGAGCACGATGCGAACGAAATCTGGTCCACGCAAGCTGGCGTGTTAACTGAATGCGTGGCTCAAAAGGGTTTGGACTTCCGGCAGATCGCTGCCGTTGGTATCACCAATCAGCGGGAAACGGTCGTTGTCTGGGATCGCGTAACAGGCGAGCCGATTCACCGCGCTATCGTCTGGCAGGATCGCCGCACCGCGGGAACTTGTGACGACCTGAAAAAGGACGGCTTGGAACCGATGATCCGGCAGAAAACCGGTCTGGTACTCGATGCCTATTTCTCCGGCACGAAGCTGAAGTGGATTCTCGATCACGTCGACGGCGCGCGGCAGCGGGCGGAATCCGGCCAGCTCGCATTCGGCACCGTTGATACCTGGCTTGCGTGGAAGCTGACTGGTGGAGCGGTTCATATCACCGATGCCAGCAATGCGAGCCGTACCCTGCTCTACAATATCCACACGAACCAATGGGATGACGACTTGCTTAACCTGTTGAACGTTCCGCGGGCGGTGCTGCCCGAGGTACGCGCCTCCAGCGAATGCTACGGGGAAACGGTGGCAAGTCTCTTCGGCGCACGGGTGCCCATCACCGCGATGGCCGGCGACCAGCAGGCGGCGCTCTTTGGCCAGATGTGCCTTCAGCCCGGCATGCTGAAAAACACTTATGGCACGGGCGCCTTCATAGTGCTCAACACAGGCAACCAGCCGGTTAGTTCAAAAAACAATCTGCTCACGACCATCGCCTGGAAAATAGATGGCCGGATCACCTACGCGCTCGAAGGCAGCATCTTCATCGCCGGCGCGGTCGTCCAATGGTTGCGGGACGGGCTGGGTCTCATCGGCGCATCCGCCGAAATCGAGCAACTCGCCTCGACAGTGGAGGACAACGGTGGCGTGTATCTGGTGCCGGCATTCGCCGGGCTGGGCGCGCCGCATTGGGATCCGTCGGCGCGCGGGATCATCACCGGGCTCACGCGGGGCACTACCGCAGGGCACCTCGCCCGCGCCGCGCTCGAAAGTGTCGCCTTCCAGACCGCCGATGTGCTGCGAGTGATGGAGGCTGACTCTGGCATTTCGGTGAAGGAGTTGCGTGTGGATGGCGGCATGACCGGCAATGACCTGCTGATGCAGTTTCAATCGGACATCCTCGGCATCCCCCTGGTGCGGCCCAGAGTTCGCGAAACCACCGCCCTTGGCGCAGCGTATCTGGCCGGACTGGCCGTGGGTTTCTGGAGCGACACGAAGGAACTCCAAACACAATGGCAGCGGGAAAAGGAATTTCATCCGGCAATGGACGCGGCAAAAGTGGCTGAACTGAAACGCCACTGGGATCAGGCGGTCAGGCGGGCGAAAGGTTGGTTGAAGGATTGATTCCTGGCAGCTGTTACGGCTGCCAGACCGGAAGAAACCTGGTGGCAATTTCGGCAAACTCCGCAAGCTGGCGTCTTTGCCAGTTTTCATCACGACCGAGTGCGCCCGCCAGCAAACGCACCGCGGCGGGTGCCATGGCGAGCGCCGAGCGGGCGTTGAGGAACAACGCGCGAGTGCGGCGGGCGAGTACGTCATCCAAGGTGCGCGCCATTTCGTGGCGCGCGGCCCAGACGATTTGCGCGCCGCAGATGGGCAACGACTCATGCAGCGGCGTCGCCAGGCCGGGTTGTTCGCGGATGAGATCAGCTATTTTCCTGGCGTCCGCACCGTAATTCACCAGCGGGCCGGGCGCTTCGGGCGGATTTAGAAAACCATGCACGCGCAAATTCCTGGTTACGCACGGACGTTCCGGCAAGGAGGCCAGCTCGGCGGCACGGCTCACCGCATCTTCGGCCATTTTCCGGTAGGTCGTCCATTTGCCGCCGGCAATGGTCAGCAGGCCGGATGGGGAAACTTGAATCGTGTGATCGCGCGCCAGGGCGGCGGTGTTGGCGTCGGACTTGGTTTTGACCAGCGGTCGGATACCGGTGAATACGCTCAAAATGTCGGCTCGCGTCGGGCATTTGGACATGTAGCGGCCGGCGGTTTCCAGAATAAAATCCACCTCGCGCTCCTGCGCTCTGGGTTCGAGACTTACCTCAGAAATTGGCGTATCGGTCGTCCCTACCAGAACGTGCCCGTGCCAGGGCACGGCAAACAGCACCCGGCCATCCCGTGTGTGGGGTACCATGATCGCCGCGTGGCCCGCCAGAAATTCGCGGGGCAAAACCAGATGGACACCTTGACTGGGCACAATCACCGGTGTTGCGTCTGGATTGTCCAGAAGCCGGAGTTGATCGCAGAATGGGCCGGTAGCGTTGATGAAACAACGCGCGCTGAGGGTGTGTTCGCGACCGCTTTCTTCATCGCGGAATGCGAGGCCGGTCAGTTTGCCTCTGGCATCTTTGACCAAAGCCCTCACCCGTGCGTAGTTCAAAACCAATGCACCCTGCTCGACGGCGGTCTGGAGCAGGTTGATAAGCAGCCGGCTGTCGTCAAACTGACCGTCATGATAAACCACGCCACCGCGAAGGCCGTCCGGTTCCAGCGTCGGGATGTGTTGCAACACTTCGTCGCGCGACAGGATTTTTGAAGGACCAAAACCGTGCTGGCCGGCCAGAAGATCATACATTTTGAGGCCGACGCCGTAAAACGGCGCTTCCCACCAGAGGTAGTTTGGTACGACAAATTCCAGGTTGCGCACCAGATGCGGCGCGTTTTGCAGCAGCAGGCCCCGCTCTTTCAAGGCTTCCATCACGAGCGGAATATTGCCTTGTTGCAGATATCGTACGCCGCCGTGGACCAGTTTCGTCGAACGGCTCGACGTGCCTTTGCCAAAATCGTTTTGTTCG
>DATEGR010000164.1:0-6502 GCA_035279985.1 Verrucomicrobiia bacterium | reverse complement strand
TCCATCACCATCGCGAACTTCCATGGTGCGAAAGCCGAACCGTTGCTGGATATGGTGGAGCACCCGGTCGCCATCCTTGAGCCAGACTTGAACCAGGTAAAGATCCGGTGTTTCCGCCGACCAATCCCGGGGCGAAACGATTTTCGTTTGGAGTTCCGCCTTCAGGCGGTTCGTGCCGGCTAAAGCCGGAACTCCAAACATGCTGCCCACATTTTCCCCAGCAAGTGTCTGGATTTGCGCCTCGATTCTATCGGCACTGGTGACGCCATCCAAATAAACGTCCATGTTAAAATTCCCGTCGGCTTGCGCGTCAATGGCCACGCGCTGGATGAATTGCGGCGGCGCAGCTTCGAGATAAACCGGACGATAAATCCCGCCAAACACCCAGTAATCGGCGTCGCGTTCGGCGCGGTTAACCGACTCATTGGCCGAATGCTTGGCGACCGTGACTTCGAGCCGGTTGGTTTCGTCGAATTCAACGAGTTTGGTCACTTCATATCGGAATTGGTAAAACCCGCCTTGATGGGTCGGCCCGACGGATTGGCCGTTCAACTTCGCACCCGTATCCGTCATAACGCCGTCAAAGACTAAAAAGACACGCCGCCCCGCCCAGCTGCCCGGGAC
The DNA here is from genome assembly GCA_035279985.1 of Verrucomicrobiia bacterium. Lineage (GTDB taxonomy): Bacteria > Verrucomicrobiota > Verrucomicrobiia > Limisphaerales > UBA11358 > UBA11358. The sequence continues at coordinate 5,878 of DATEGR010000164.1, read as the reverse complement.
GGCGAAGTCGTGCTGGTAAAGCCCTCTTTCATTCCAGGCCTCGGGCGGATCCTTGCGATAATGCAACGTGCCAAAGCCGTGCATCTCCCATTGCGACGGCACCACCAGGTTGGTCCAGTAACCGGACTGCGCTCCGGAAGTGCACATGAATTGCCACGGCCGGGCATCGTCCTTGCCGTGGCCGGAAAGGTAAAGGCGCTCGGTGTCGGTGCCGGCCGCTGCCAACAGAGCCCGGCTGAAGGCGAACACCAACCCAAAGCGCATCGCTCGACGGAATGATTTCCTCATAGGCAATGTTGGGCCGGAGTGTTGTTGCGGATGGCGCAAAGATCAAGCCGGCATCGTCGCCCGGCCATAACTCGCAAGTCTTTCGGCAAAAAACACAAATCGGGAATCAGTTTTTTTATTGTGCGCTGGCAGGGAGGAAACCTACGCTGACAACGTATCATAATGGATCGCATCTCGGCCACTTACCTCATCGAAACACCGCTGCCGGTTGAACTGGCGGCCGCCAGCCTGGCCGGCGAACAATCGTCGGGCACGTTCATTGCCGTGCCGGGTGAGACCGGGGAGTTGAAGCAACGTTTCGCCGCCCGGGTCGAGAAAATCACACCGCTGGAAACGGTGAACTCCCCCGCCCTGCCCGGTTGCCGCTCGAACGGCGGAACCTTTCAGCGGGCCGAACTGGTTGTGTCGTGGCCGGTTGAAAACATGGGTTACAATCTGCCGACGCTGGTTTCAACCATTCAGGGCAATCTCTATGAACTGTCCCAGTTTTCCGGGCTGAAGCTGATGGATTTGGAATTGCCGCCATCGTTTGCGCAACATTTTCGCGGCCCGAAATTCGGCGTCGCCGGCACGCGACAATTGACCGGTGTGGAAGACCGGCCGCTCATCGGCACCATCATCAAGCCCAGCATCGGCCTGACGCCGGGACAAACGGCGGAGCTGGTCGGCACGCTCGCGGAAGCGGGCATTGACTTCATCAAGGATGACGAATTGATGGCCGATCCGCCGCACTGCCCGTTCGACGAACGGGTGGACGCCGTCATGCGCGTTATCAACGCCCACGCCGATCGCACCGGCAAGCAGGTGATGTACGCTTTCAACATTAGCGACGAAGTGGACGCCATGCTGCGACACTACGAGAAAATCGTTTCCGCCGGAGGCACGGCGGCCATGGTGAGCCTGAACAGCGTTGGCCTCGCCGGCGTAAAAAAGATCTGCGACCTCGGCGTGCTCGCGATTCACGGACATCGCAACGGTTGGGGCATGATGAACCGGCATCCGCTGCTCGGCGTCGAATTTCCGGCCTGCCAAAAACTCTGGCGGCTGGCCGGCGTGGACCAGCTCCACGTCAACGGCATCGGGAATAAATTCTGGGAAAGCGACGACTCGGTGGTGCGTTCCATCGAGTCATGCCTGAAACCATTGTTTCCAGATACCGTAGCAACCGACGTGAGTCGGCTCAAACTTCGCGAGAGTCAGAGCGGCCTCACGTCCGCTGCTGCAACCATCGGCGATTTTTCTGTTCTCCCGGTCATTTCCTCCGGTCAATGGGGCGGTCAGGCGCCGGAAACCTATCGCCGGACAAAAACGGTGGATCTGCTTTACCTGGCCGGCGGCGGTATCATGGCTCACCCGGACGGAATGGCGGCGGGCGTGCTCTCCCTGCAAAAATGGTGGGAGGCAGCCGTGGAAGGGCTGACAAAGGAGCAGGCCGTGGCGAAATATCCGGAATTGAAAAAGTCGCTCGAGAAGTTCGGGAAAGCGGTATGAAACATTCAACATTCAACATTCAACGCCGAACCTCCAACGCCGGCTGCACTCGACGTTTATCGAAAGTTGAATGTTGGATCCCGTTGGGCGGGATTGAACGTTCCCGATTCGCGCCATGAGCAAACTCCTGCTTGCATTCTACGGCGATGATTTCACCGGTTCGACCGATGCGCTGGAGCAGCTCACTCTGGCCGGCGTTCGCACGGTTCTGTTCACCGAACCGCCGACACCCGCGCAATTGAAGCACTTCCCGAAGCTTCAGGCGGTCGGCGTGGCGGGCTTCACCCGGTCACTGCCGGCCGCCGCGATGGAAAAGGAACTGCGGCCGGCGTTCAAAAAGCTCAAAGCCCTGGGGGCACGGCACATTCACTACAAGGTTTGTTCCACATTCGATTCATCGCCCGAAGTGGGCAGCATCGGCCGCGCGATTGAGGTGGGGATGGAAGTTTTTCATCCGCCATTCGTGCCCCTGCTCGTGGCCGCACCGGCGCTCGGACGCTATGGCGTCTTCGGAAATCTATTCGCGCGCTTCGGCATTGGCAGCGACGGGGCCATCCACCGGCTCGACCGCCATCCGTCCGCCAGCCGGCATCCCGTCACGCCCATGACGGAAGCGGATCTGCGGTTGCACCTGGCCAAACAGACGGAGAGGAAAGTTGCCCTGTTCGATATTTTGAAAGTCACACTGCCGGCGACGGAAGCCCGCATGGCGCTCCGGCAAATTCTCGCCGAAAGGCCGGATATCGTTTTGTTTGACGCACTTCATTCGGAACATCTCGCGGTCATCGGCGGGCTGGTTGACACCTATGCCAGCGCGAGGCGCCCTTTATTCTCCGTTGGCTCGTCCGGAATCGAGATGGCGTTGGGCGCTTTTTTCAACCTCGGTAGCAGCCGACGTAAGGAGGCTCTGACCCAATTTCCGGACGGAAAGAAAGAGCCTCCTTACGTCGGCTGCTACGAGAATATCCTCGTCGGCTCCGGCAGTTGCTCGCCGGTGACGGAAAGTCAAATCGCCTGGGCACGGAAGCGTGGTTTCGCCGAGGTCGCACTCGACGCTTCGGCTTTGGCGTCGCCCAAAAAATCCGGAATGGAAATTCAGCGCGCAACCGGTACAGCGGCAAAACTCCTGCAAACCGGCGGCAGCGTCATTGTTCACACAACTCCCGGCGGTTCCGTTGGGCGAATCACAGCGAAATTGAGAGGCCGATCCGCGCCGGTACTTGGCATGGCGCTCGGTACCATTCTGCGGAATGCGCTGGTGCAAAAGCCGGTGCGCCGGCTTTGCATCGCCGGCGGTGACACGTCGAGCTACGCGGCCCGCGCGATGGGAATTGAGGCATTGGAGATGATGATGCCGCTGACGCCCGGTGCGCCGCTGTGCCGGGTTCACGCGCCAGATTCGCCGGTGGATGGTTGCGAAATCGTATTCAAGGGCGGACAGGTGGGCGCTGAAAATTATTTTGAAATCGTCCGGCGCGGAAAGGTTTGATTTATGAAACAAAAGAAACTGGGTCTGGTCCACACTTCGGCCACGCTGGTGCCGGTGTTCGCGCAATTGTGCAAGGCGAAGCTGCCGGACGTGGAGATGTTCAACATCGTGGATGACAGCCTCGTGAAAGGCATCATGGCCGCGGGCCGCATCACCCCGCAAATCTCGACACGGGTGGCGAACTATTTGGAATCCGCGGAATCCGCCGGCGCGGATCAAATCCTCGTGACGTGCTCGTCCATCGGGCCGGCAGTGGAAGCCGCCGCCTCTTCCATCGGCGTGCCCGTTCTGCGCGTGGATCAGCCGATGGCAGACCAGGCGGTCCAGAGGGGGAAACGCATCGGCGTCATCGCCACCTTGCGGACCACGCTTGAACCCACGGCGGATTTGATTCAACGCCGCGCGGACAAAGCCGGAAAGAAAATCGAACTCACGTCGCGGTTGTGTGAAGGCGCGTTCGACGCGTTGATGAGCGGCGATGCGGCCAAACACGACGCCATGGTGACCGACGCCTTAAAGGAGTTGGCGAAGCAGGTGGATGTGATCGTGCTGGCGCAGGCTTCGATGGCACGGGTGGTGGATGGATTGGCGGCGGCGGACAAACTCGTTCCGATTCTGGCCAGCCCGGGAATCGCGGTGGATTATCTGGCAACTATACTCTGAAACACGAATTTCACGGATTTTCACGAAATCAAAATGAACTCAATCTGGCAGCCCATCGCTGTCGTGTTGTCGGTTGTATTGGCGATCGGCTTGCGTTTCGTGCCGAGGCTGCGCGGTTACCAGTTCACCGCCTGGATCATCGCGGCGGTCATGGCGGCGATGATTTATCCGGCGGCGTTCCTGAAATGGGGCAGCCTGGAACTGAACAACCAATGGCTCATCCTGCTGGTGGTGCAGCTGGTGATGTTCGGCATGGGCACGCAGATGAGCCTGCGGGATTTCGCCGGCGTGGCCCGTTCGCCGCGCGGCGTCCTGATCGGCACGGTCGGCCGCTTTACCGTGATGCCGCTGGCGGGCTGGGTACTGATTAAAATATTTCATTTCCCGGCGGAGATTGCCGCGGGGGTCATCTTGATCGGCTCGTGCTCCAGCGGGCTGGCCTCGAATGTAATGGCGTATCTGGCCCAGGCCAACCTGGCTTTGTCGGTCACGATCACGGCGGTCACCACGATGCTGGCGCCGGTAATGACTCCGTTCTGGATGAAACTGCTGGCCGGCACGCTGGTTCAAATCAGCGCCTTTAAAATGATGACGGACATCATCAAGATTGTGCTTGTGCCAATCGGCGCGGCGCTGTTGCACGATTACCTCAAGCACGCCTCGTCCACGGGCCGGAAGACGGTCCTGCTCATTGCCACCCTGGGCGCCGCCTGGCTGATATTTCTGGCGGCGGGTGGTTGGTCGCTACTAAGTGCCAACCTCGCAGAGACGCCGCTTCAACTGGTTGGCGTGGCCGGCTTTTGGTTGAGCGCATCCGTTATCGGCGTGGTTTATCACGGTCTGACGCGCCGGTTTCCGCGCCTGGACCGTTGGATGCCACTGGCGTCGATGGCCGGAATTGTTTATTTCACGGCAGTGACCACCGCAGCCGGCCGTGACAACCTGCTCCAGATCGGCGTACTTCTGTTCATCGTGGCGGTACTGCACAACACGGCGGGCTACGTTTTTGGTTACTGGTTGAGCCGCGCCACCGGTCTGGACCAGAATTCCTCGCGCTCGGTGGCATTTGAAGTCGGCCTGCAGAACGGCGGCATGGCGTCGGGCCTGGCCGGCACCATGGGCAAGCTGGGCACAGTCGGGCTCGCGGCGGCGATTTTCAGTCCGTGGATGAATGTCTCCGGCTCAGTGCTGGCCAATTACTGGCGAAAAAAACCGGCTGTCGCTACGGTTCAGGCACCGCTGGCCCCTCAACACCCTGCATAACCATGTCAACCCAAGCTGACCCTTCGATTAAGCCTGACTCCGATGCTGCCACCGTCACCCGGCAACAATGGAAATGGTCCGCTCTCGCCGGCATGGCTTCGTATCTGGATGCCGGTTCGATCGTCGCCCTCGGCGCCGGGCTGGCCTTGTTTCAAAGCCAGCTCAATTTGAGCAGCGGCGCCGTCGGCGCGCTGGCGGCGATCGGGCCCAACGCCATCGGTTGCGCCCTCGGCGCCTTCGCCGGCGGTTGGCTGGGCGACAAATTGGGCCGCAAGCGCATCTATCAATACGATCTCCTTGTCTACGCTGCCGGCATTCTCTGCATTGCCCTGGCGGTGAATGCGGCCATGCTGTTCATCGGAACTTTCGTTGTCGGCGTGGCGGTCGGCGCCGATGTGCCGACCTCGCTCGCGCTGGTCGGTGAACTGGCGCCGGCCAAAGCGCGCGGCAAATTGCTCGGCTTCACCCAGGTGGCCTGGTGTCTGGGGCCGACCATCGTGCTGTGGCTTGCCGTGTTGCTGGCGCCGCTGGGCTTGCTCGGCATCCGCATTATTTTTCTGCACCTGCTCGTTGTTGCTCTGGTCACCTGGGCGTTGCGGCGCGGTCTGGCCGAATCCGCACGCTGGGTGGCCGCAACCACGGCAGCCCGGCAAAACGTGCGCGCGCTCTTTTCGGGCGCAAACC
>DATEGR010000163.1:0-9094 GCA_035279985.1 Verrucomicrobiia bacterium | reverse complement strand
CGGTATGACCAGTTGATGGATTTGGGCTGGCGGAAGTTCGTGCCGCTGGCGCTGGTGAACATATTAATCACGGCCATTGTGCTGTGGATGAAGAGCTGAACCGTAGCCGCGCTTGTGAAAGCGCGGAGCAAATTAGAACTTGTCCGCCGATTCACATCGGCGGCTACGAAGTAGCTGGAATTTGAAATGATTGTTAATCGCAAACCATTGACGCTGGCGGAGCGGCTTTATTTGCCGGCCATTGTCGGCGGATTCAAGGTCACGATCCGGCATGCTCTCCGTTCATTGTTCGGCGGCAAGACCGTCACGATGGAATATCCGGAGCAGAAATGGGCCGTGCCGCCGGATTATCGGGGCGCGCCGTATCTGGTGAAGGATCAGGATGGCAACACCAAGTGCGTTTCCTGCCAGCTTTGCGAATTTGTCTGCCCGCCCAAGGCCATCAAAATCATTCCCCCCGGCCCGGCAGGCGAGCTGGCCGACCGCCCGAACGCGGAAAAAATGCCGCAGGAATTCGAAATCAACATGCTCCGCTGTATTTACTGCGGCCTGTGCCAGGAGGTCTGCCCGGAGGAGGCGATTTTCCTGTTGAAGGATTATTCCCTCACCGGCCAGAGCCGCGAGGAAATGATTTACGACAAGGAAAAATTGCTCGCGCTCGGCGGCGTTCACGGCGGCATCCAGAAATGGAAACACAAACTGGAAGAGGCGCAGGAACAGGAAAATTTCCCGGTGAAAGTCTAATCGGCAATGGAAGCCATCAACAACTTGCTCGGCGGAAGCATGGTGCCGGACGTTTTGTTTTACGTCTTCGCAGCCCTCACGCTGTTGTGCGGCGTGCTGGTGGTCGCCAATCCATTCAGCCGCAGCCCGGTCACCAGCGCCATGTTCCTGGTCCTGACCATCATTTCAATGGCCGGCCTGTTCGTGCTGTTGCACGCGTTCTTCCTCGCGGCGGTGCAGATCATCGTCTATGCCGGCGCGGTCATCGTCCTGTTCCTCTTCGTCATCATGCTGCTCGACTTGAAGGAAGAGCAACGCCGGAAAATCAAATTGTTCGGCATTATCACCGGGCTGGTTTCCGTCGGCGCCATCGTGACGATTTCCTTGAAAGCTTTGGGAGCAATGCCGCCGGGCGCGGATGCGACGGCGCCGCAACTCGAAGGCGGAACGGCCGCCCTTGGTAAACTGCTGTTTACGCAATACGTTTTGCCGTTTGAAGTCGTTTCCATCCTGCTGTTGGTGGCGATGGTCGGCGTGATTTTGCTGAGCAAAAAGGACCTTAAATGAGAAGCGAAGATGGAAGATGGAAGATGGAAGATGGCGGCGCACTTGCGTCGAATCCATCCTCTATCCTCCATTCCCCATCCTCATTGTCGAAAATATGAACGTAGGCTTGGAACATTATCTGGTCGTGAGCTTCCTGCTGTTTGCGCTGGGGCTGTTGGGCGTCATCATGCGGCGCAACCTGCTGGTGATTTACATGTCGCTGGAGCTGATGCTCAATGCAGCAAACCTCGCGCTCGTTTCGTTTTCGCGGTTCAACAACAAACTGGACGGCCAGGTCCTGGTCTTCTTCATCATCACCGTGGCGGCAGCGGAAGTGGCGGTCGGCCTGGCGCTCATCGTGGCGCTCTACCGCAAGCGCCAGTCCGCCCACGTCGAAGACCTGACCTCGATGAAACTTTAAAGAAATGAAGAAACATTCAACATTTAACATTCAACGCTCAACGCCGAACTTTCGGCACGTGGCGGCATTGAATGTTGGCAGTTCGATGTTGCATGTTGAATGTACCCGGATTGATTGATGAAATACGAACTCCTGCCCTGGCTGATTTTATTCCTGCCGCTGGTCGCGGCGGGGGGCATCACGCTGTTCACGTTGCGTTACCGCACGGTGAGCGCGTTGTTGTCCATCGGCGCCATTGTCACCGGTTTCATCCTTTCCCTGATCTTCATCCACGCCAACGGCTGGCAGCCGTCACCGGGCGAATCCATCGCCAACTGGTTGACCATCGGAAACCTGCACGTGGATTTCGGACTGAAACTCGACGCTTTGAGCATGATGATGCTCCTGGTCGTCACCGGCGTGGGCGGCGCGATTCATATTTATTCGTTCGGGTACATGCATGAAGATCGCGGTTTTTCGCGTTACTTCGCCTGCCTGAGTTTGTTCACCTTCTCGATGCTCGGCATCGTGCTGGCGAACAATTTCATCCAGCTCTTCATTTCCTGGGAACTGGTCGGCGTGTCCAGCTATCTGCTCATCGGCCACTGGTTTGAACGGCCCAGCGCCGGTGACGCGGCCAAAAAAGCGTTCATCACCAACCGTCTCGGCGACTTCGGTTTCCTGCTCGGTATTTTGATGGTTTGGGGATTGCTTGGTTCGCTCAATTTCACGGCGCTGCAGAGCAAACTCATCGCCGATCCCACCGCGCTTGGCGGAATGGCGACTATTGCCGCGTTGCTGCTTTTCTGCGGCGCGGTCGGCAAGTCCGCGCAATTTCCGCTGCACGTGTGGTTGCCCGACGCCATGGAAGGCCCGACGCCGGTCAGCGCCCTCATTCACGCCGCGACGATGGTGGCGGCCGGCGTTTACATGCTTTGCCGGATTCTATTTCTGCTCAACGCCGATGCGCTGCACGTCATCGCCTGGATTGGCGGTTTCACGGCGCTGCTCGCCGCGTTGATTGCCGTCCAGCAAAATGACATCAAACGCATCCTTGCCTATTCGACGTTGTCGCAGCTCGGTTACATGGTCATGTCCGTCGGCCTGGCCGGCCCGACGCCGGCGATGTTCCACCTCACCACGCACGCCTTTTTCAAAGCGTTGCTGTTCCTCGGCGCCGGCTCGGTCATCCACGCCATGCATGACGAGCAGGACATCTGGAAAATGGGCAGCCTGCAAAAGAAAATGCCCGTCACGTTCTGGACGTTCTTGATTGGAACGATGGCCCTGAGCGGCGTGCCGCCGTTCAGCGGTTTCTATTCCAAGGACAGCATCCTCGGCCAGGCGTTAAGCCAGGGAAATTATGCGCTGTTCGTCCTCGGCGCGTTCACGGCGGGTTTGACGGCGTTCTACATGTTCCGCCTGTTCTACGTCGCGTTTCTCGGCAAGCCCAGGACCGAAGCCGCCGAACACGTTCACGAATCGCCCGCGGTCATGGCCTGGCCGTTGCGGGTGCTGGCCGTCTTTGCGGTGATTGGCGGCGTCATCGGCGCCAGCCAGACCTACGCTTCGCAGTTCTCACCCGGCGAAGCCCGCGCATCATTCGGCCAAAGTCTGGTTGAACCGCTCGTCCATTCACCGGTCGGCGTGCTGATCGGGCTGGCTTTCATCGCCGTGGGTATTTTTGCCGCCCGCGCCTTGTACCGCGACGCCGTCAGCGATCCATTGCCGGCGAAACTCGGCGCTCTGGCGACGGCCATGAAGAACCGCTTCTATTTCGATGAACTTTATGAGGCCACCGTCATCCGGCTGCACGATTTCATCGCGGCGGTGATGGATTGGATTGACCGCTGGTTGGTGGAAGGTTTCTGCATCGGGCTGGTGCGCGGGGGCACGGATTTGACCGGGCGCGCATTGCGGTTGGTCCAAACCGGCAACCTCCAGACCTACGCGTTCCTGTTCGTGCTCGGCGTGGCGGTGGTGATGTACTTGGTGCTCGGAAAATGACAACAACTTACGAAAACGGCAAATGGGTTGAAGTGAATGGTGGCTGGCCCGCCCTCACCCTGACCCTCTCCCCCCGGGAGAGGGAGCAGGAAAGATCGCCCTTTAAAACCTTCAACCGGGCCTGTTTCGCCGACCGACTGACGATAATTCTCCCTCTCCTGGGGGAGAGGGCCGGGGTGAGGGCGAACATTCGGCCTGACTTTGAGTTTTGTTCTTCACAAGACGGTTTTAACAACTAATGTCCATCCTGACCTACATTTTAGGCTGGCCGCTCGTGGCGGCGCTGGCGCTGGTGTTCGTGCCGCGCAATTATCGCGTCATCATCCGCGGCATCGCCGTGCTCGCCACCCTCATCTCGGCGGCACTGGCGGTGAAAATGTTCTGCGTCTATGGCCACGCGCCCATCGACGCGGACGGGTACCGTTTCGTGCAGCAGGTTCCCTGGGTCGAATCGCTTGGCATCAGTTATCACGTGGGCGTGGATGGCCTGAACGTCGGGCTGATTTTGATGGGCGCCATCGTCGCCTTTGCGGCGGCGTGTTGCGCATGGGAAATCAAGGAGCGCGAGAAGGAGTTTTATATTCTGCTGCTGGTGATGAGCGGCGGCATCCTCGGCGCGTTCGCGTCGCTGGATTTGTTCTTCTTTTATTTCCTGCATGAGCTGGCGCTGGTGCCAACCTTCATCATGATCGGCGTCTGGGGCCGTGGCGAACGGAAGAATTACGCCACGTTCCAGATCACGCTTTACCTGAGCCTGGGCGCACTCATCGCCTTGATCGGGCTGATCGCCCTTTACGTGCAATCCGGCGCGAACACGTTCGACATTCCAAAACTGACGGAATACATCCGGCAACAACCGCTGTCGGCGCACGCGCAAAATCTCATTTTCCCGCTGTTGCTGTTCGGGTTCGGTATTCTGGTCTCGCTCTGGCCGTTTCATTCCTGGGCGCCGCTGGGGTACGGTTCCGCGCCGTCGCCCACCTCCATGCTGCATGCGGGCGTGCTGAAAAAATTCGGCCTGTACGGTTTGATTCGCATCGCGCTGCCCCTGATGCCGCAGGCGGCGCACAGCTGGATGCAATTCCTCGCCTGGCTTTGTCTCGGCAACATCCTGTACATCGGCTGGGTGGCGATGCGGCAGAAGGACCTCAACCTGCTCATCGGCAATTCCAGCGTGGCGCACATGGGTTTTGTCTTCCTCGGCATCGCGAGCCTGAACCTCATCGGCGTGACCGGGGCGGAATTCATCATGGTGGCGCACGGCTTCCTGGCGGCGCTGACGTTTGCGTTGAGCGGTTACATTTATCAAAAGACCGGCACGCTCCAAATCAGCGAGCTCGGGGGGCTGTGCCGGCAATTGCGGTTCATCGGCACGGCGCTGCTCATGGCGGCGATGGCCGGGTGCGGCCTGCCGGGTTTTGCCAATTTTGTCGGCGAAGTCACGGTGTTCTTCGGCTCCTGGACGGTGTTCCCGCTGGTGACCGGCCTCGCACTGTGGGGCGGGCTCATCATCGGCGCGGTCTATATGACCCGCGCCGTTCGCAACGTTTTGCACGGGCCGTTGCCGGACAAATGGGCCGGCCTGGCCGACGCCACGAGCCTCTGGCGCAAGCTGCCCTACGCGTTGTTGCTGGCGAGCCTGTTCGTGTTCGGCTGCTTCCCGCGGCTGCTGACGGAGAAAATCACGCCCGCCGCGCAGAAAATTGTGACGATGGCGCGAGGTGAAACAGTAGCCATGGGTGGCACCCGCCTCTGGCGGGTTCAATTCGGCGTCCCGCCGGATTGCGACGGCGCGCAACTGGTTGAGGTGGATCACACAGGCAATCGCGGGCTTCATCCGCAAGCGGTTTCGGGCGCGACGCCCGGAACCACCCGCGGGACGCGGGTGCTACACGACAATTCCAGCGTCGCCGAGGCAGAAAATACGATTTTAAATTGATGAACGCTTCCTTGATGAGCCTGGAAATCTGGGTGATCGTGCTCGGCGTGGTGCTGATGCTGGCGGATTTCCTGATCGCCCCTGAACGCCGGCGGTTCCTGGCCTATCTGGCCATCGCCACGCTCGGGATCCTGCTGATTACGAACCTGGGCGACGTCACCACCGGCACGGCTTTCCACGGTGCGTTCGTGCAAGATACGCTGGCCATCTTTTTCAAACGGTTCTTCCTGATTGCCGCCATGCTGGTGCTGTTCATGTCGCTGGAATTCTCCGACCGCATCGCCGGTGGCATCAGCGAATTCTACTCGCTCATTGCCTTTGCGTTGACGGGGATGTTGTTCGCGGCATCGGCCAACGACTTCGCCATGCTCTTTGTCTCCGTCGAACTGATCACCATCACGTTTTACGTGCTGACCAGTTTCCAGCGCAGCCGGCTGGTGTCGCTCGAAGCGGGCGTAAAATACCTGATCCTCGGCGCGTTGTCGTCGGCCTTCCTCGTGTTCGGCATCGCGCTGGTGTGGGGCACCACGGGCCAGTTGAATTTCACCGAACTGGCCAGGGTGGCCGCACAATTCGAGACCGACAAAATCTTCCTCATCGGCGTGCTGTTCGTGCTGGTTGGCATCGGCTTTAAAATCGCGGCCGTTCCGTTTCAGATCTGGGCGCCGGACGTTTATCAGGGCGCGCCAACACCCACCACGGCCTTTCTCGCCGTCGGTTCCAAAGCCGCTGGCTTCGTCCTGCTGCTGCGCGTACTGTTTACCGCCCTGCCGGACATCGCAAAACACTGGGCGGATTTGCTCATCGTCATTTCCGGCATCACGATTCTTTACGGCAACCTGTGCGCGCTGCCGCAGCGCAATTTGAAACGGCTGCTCGGCTATTCGAGCATCTCCCACGCGGGTTATCTGCTGCTGGGCGTGGCGGCGTTGAGCGTGACCGGACAGGCGGCGCTGCTCTATTACCTGGCGGGTTATCTGTTCACGGTGGTGGCGGCGTTTCTGGTCATCTGCGTCGTGATGCGGCATCTGGACAACGAGGATATTTCGGGACTTGCGGGCTTGAATCAACGCTCGCCGTTGCTGGCCGGGACGATGACGCTGGCGATGGTGTCGCTGGCGGGCATCCCGCCGATGGCCGGGTTCTTCGGAAAATTTCTGCTGCTGAAGGCCGTCATTCAACAAGGCGCGATAAATCACAATCATGGCTACTATTGCCTCGCGTTTACGGCGTTAGTCGGTGTGGTAATTTCGCTCTACTACTATTTCGGCGTGATCCGCGCGATCTATTGGAGCAAGAACCCGCCGGATTTGTCGCCGATTCCCTTGTCCGGGTCGGTCAAATTCGCGGCCTGCATCTGCATCGCCGGGATGTTCTGGATCGGCCTGTTCCCCAGCGTGGTGCTCAACCTCGCCACGGAAGCAGCCAAGGCATTGGCGCTGTAGTCCCCCAAAGACCGACGCGGTCGTCCCGATGGCGGGTTACTGGGGCGTCTCGCGCCAGCCGGAACATCACCCGGGCGGGACGCCCGGTAAACCCGCAGGCGAGGACGCCTGCGCTACGGAATTCTGCGCCGGTCAATCTGGTAACGCCGCTCAGCGCGAACGCGGCTCGGCCCCCCACCACACCAGGCATAGTCCGGCTTCATGCGATTCCCCGTCCTGGAAAGCCGCCCTGCGCGCATCAACTTCCGCCACCGTCGTCCACGCCCGCGTATCCATGCCCTCAATGGACCGCGGCTGGTTCCCGGTTTGCACCGGTTCAACCGGCCCGAACCAATGGAACGTCGGCTTCGGGGCTTTGAAGGTCGCGGAGGCGGACGGGTTATTGGTTTGTGACGTGGAATTGGTGTTAACCTGTTGCTGGGCCATCGCCTGGCACGCGGCGAACAGAACCGTGAGACACAATATCCGCTCCTTTTTCATGAGTTAACCTCGACCCACTCGGCGCGTTCTGTCAAGTGAGGCCAAACCGGAAAAACCCAACTTTTTTGCAACTTTCCCGGGTGGATTCCTAAGTACAGCAGTGAAGATGCAAATGATGGAACACCTTTCGGGAACCGGCAACTCCGGGTTCCCAAAGAAAATGACTGAATCAACCATGGCTGACCTATGAAAACAATGCTTCGTTACCCCTTGGCTGTCGCCGCCCTGGCCGCTGGCGTCAGCTTCAACGTTCTCGCCGGTCCTCCTGCGGGCCAGGTGGATTTTGGCAAATTCACCCCGCCCGGCGACGGCGGCCAATTTGTGGAAATCCAGATCAACAGCAACCTGCTGTCACTGGCCGCCCAAGTGGTTGAGAAACAACAACCTGAGGCCGCCAAACTTTTGCGCGGCGTGCAACTCGTTCACGTGAACGTCGTCGGGCTTACCGACGAGAACCGCGCCGGGATGACGAAACGCGTTCGGCAGATCCGCCAGAACCTCGACGCCCAGGGCTGGGACCATAACGTTGTGGTGCAGGGAAAGGACGGCCAGGACGTTGGCATTTACACCAAAACGCGCGGCGGCGAGGCGCTGGCCGGGCTAACCATTACCGTGATCGATGCGAAGGAGCAAGTCGTGCTGATCAACATCGTCGGTGACATCCGGCCCGAACAGGTTGCGGCCCTGGGTGAGAAGCTGGACATTAAACCCCTCAAAGACATTGGCGCTGCCTTGAAAGATACGGCTCCCAAAGATGCCGCTCCGAAAGAAGAGACTCCCAAAGAAGCGGCTTCGGAGAATTGATTGGTCATGTCAGAGGCTGTGCCGGTTTTCAAAGTGACCGGCATGCCCATCCTCAAAATCCCGCCCCCCCAGCGCCATGAATCCGACTTCACCTCCTCTGGCAACGTGCCGCTCGGCCCGCCGACTCTGGCTCTGGGGTCTCCTCGCCACGCCTTTGCTGCTGGTTCTTCTGGTGGGCGCAGGCGTGGCCAGTTTGTTTTACCTGGGTTCCGATGCCCGGGCGTTGCGCAATGGATTGATGAAGTCCAGCGGCGTTGAGTGGCAACAGCGGATCGCCCTGAATGCAGGCTGTCTCACGCTGGGCGCCGTCCGCGCCGGGTTGTCACACGCCAGGTTGGAACCCGGGGCGCGTGCCGCCCTTCAATCCATCCGGAGTGCCGAGGTGGGTGTCTATCAGTTGGTCTCGGGAACGCCACCGCCGGATCGCGGGTCCATGCTCACCGCTGCCGACACGGCCATGACCGTCCGTGGTTGGGAACGCGTGGTGGGGGTGATGGACGGCCACAATCTGGTTGCGGTGTATCTGCCGGAAAAAAATATTACCGCCCATCGCCTGAAATGCTGTGTGATGGCGTTTGACGGCAAGGAAATGGTCCTCGTTTCCGCCCAGGGCAATCCGGAACCACTCCTCACGTACGCATTTGACCAGGCCAATCTTCATGCCCAGGCACGGATGCCTTCCTTTATGGTAATTGCGCGATAAATCGTTTCCGCCGGCGCGGTGATGCCGATGCGATGGACGAGGTCGAT
>DATEGR010000162.1:0-2533 GCA_035279985.1 Verrucomicrobiia bacterium | reverse complement strand
GTGCGGACAGTCGCCGGGAACGATACGAGGGGTTGGCGAGCAAAAAAAAGCTCCGCCCGCCTGTTTCAGGCCCTTTGCGGCACTTTTACTCCGACAGATTGCATCAACTTCTCGAAGCTCACCAGGTTGAGCACGCGTTTGTAAGCGGATCGGTTCTTGATATTGACGTAAGAACATTTCCCGGCTCAACCGAGCGAGCAACATGACCGCTCCGGCCCGTTAAAACTTCAATGATGGCAGCCGCAGCCGCCGTCACCGCAGGAATGGTCATCTTCCATATCCTCCGCCGTGGGAACGCGGCCCAGTTCGAGCGTTTTGGAGACGTATTTCTGGATGGAATGCTGAATTTCGTGCAGTTCCTCGCGCGCATCCAGAAAGCCGCGAGCAACGGGATTGCCCAACAACGCCTCGCGATGCTTTTCAAAATCGGTGATTTCGGCGCTGTCCAATTGTGCGCCCTTCGATTGTTTTTCCTGAAGCGCCTGGCCCTTGGTCACCACGGCTTCATATTGCTTGCGCGCATTTGCGTCGGCCAAAAAGGCGTCAATTTGCCGGCGGATAGAACCCATCCCCAGATGATCAACAATGCTCTGGCAAAGCGCCTTGGTTTTCTCGGTTATCGTATTTTCTTCAATTTGAGTCGTCATTGGCAGACACTCTAACACAACCGGTTCAAAAAGTCAGGCCAAAACCGAAGGGAAAAAGCGGTTCGCCGGTCATGTCATTCGCCGCCGCCTGATCCATGCTTCGCGGCCATTCGCGCGGCAGTTTGCCGGTCGGTTTGTAGTCGCCAAATAACACATCGGCCACGCCCTGGCCTTCGGTTCCCGGCAACCAGGCGGCGATGAAGGCGCTGCTGTCGTCCAGCGCCGGACCGAGAATCAAAGGACGTCCGGAAAGGAGGATGGTCGTAACCGGCGCGCCCGAGGCTTTGGCCTGTTCCACGAGCGCGGCGTCTCCCGGATCGAGACCAAGACTCGCGGCGTCGCCGTGCCATTCGGCATAAGGCAATTCCCCCACCACGGCAATCACGGCGTCGGCATTGGTAATGCCGCTGGCATCGGGCGAATAGGTCACCTGCGTTTCGGGCGATACCGCGTGCCGAATCGCGGCCAGGATGGTGGTGCCGCCGGTGGTGACCTCGCCGGGATGGCTCTGCCAGTCAACGGTCCAGCCGCCACATTGCATCCCCAAATCATCAGCGGCCTCCCCGACCACGACGAGATGTTTTATCTTCTTCGACAACGGCAAGGTGTGACGTTCGTTCTTAAGCAGCACGAGCGATTCCCGCACGCACTGGCGGGCGACCTGCCGATGTGCCGGGGAACCAATGGCCGCCGCCAACGCCGGGTCGCCGGTGTAGGGATGCTCGAACAGGCCCATTTCAAATTTGACCCGCAAAATTCGCGACACCGCGTCGTTGATCCGCGTTGGCTTGACGTTCCCCTCCGCCACCAGGTCCTTAAGGTCTTGAATGAACACGACATAGCTGTTCGGCTGGCCGGGTCCGCGGGGAATCATGGCCATGTCCAGGCCGGCGTTGATGGCGCTCTCGACCGCCACCTTGTAATCCGGCGAAAGCTGGTCAATCCCCGCATCATCGGAAACGAGAAAGCCTTTGAAGCCGAGCTCCTGCTTGAGCACGCCGGTGAGCAGATGTTTGTTGCCGTGCATTTTGTCGCCGTTCCAACTGCTGTAGGAAACCATGATGGACTCGGCGCCGGCCCGGATGGCGGCGCGATACGGCGGCAGAAACAGTTTGCGCAACGTGGTTTCGTCGCACACGGTGTCGCCCTCGTCCAGGCCGTTCAGGGTGCCGCCGTCGCCGATAAAATGTTTGGCACAGGCGAGGATGGAATCGGGCCGGTCCGAAAGTTGTGTGCCCTGAAATCCTTTGACCGCGGCCGTGGCCATGGCTGAAACCAGTTCCGGCGATTGCCCGAAGCTTTCGTAGGTGCGCCCCCAGCGCTCGTCCTGCGCCACCGCGAGGCAAGGGGCAAACGACCAGCGGATGCCCGTGCCGGCCATCTCCAAAGCCGTGATGTGCTCGGCCTTTTCCACCAGCGCGGGGTCCCGCGTCGCGCCCTGGCCGATGTTGTGCGGGAAAATGACCGTGCCCACGACGTCATTGTGGCCGTGAACGGCGTCGATGCCGTAAAGCAGCGGGATTTTCAGGCGCGTCTTCAAGGCCCACGACTGATATTCGTTCACCATTTTCAGCCAGGCGGCCGGGTTGTTTTCCGGCGGTTTGGAATTGCCACCGCTGAGCATGGCGCCCAGGGCGTACTTTTGAACGTCGGCAGGGTCCGCCACGGCCCCCGAATCGGCCTGCGCCATCTGGCCGATCTTTTCGTCGAGCGTCATGCGCGAAAGCAGGTCCCGGACACGCGTGTCCACCGGCATATGCGGATTGAGATAGGGCGGAACTTCCGCCGCGCGGGCATGGTCAACGCTGACGATAAAGGCCAATATCGTGGGAAAAATAAGGAGATACAGGGGCCGGAACAGGAATTTCCTTGTCATTGCCAGGCTT
>DATEGR010000161.1:0-8514 GCA_035279985.1 Verrucomicrobiia bacterium | reverse complement strand
AAACGTCCTCGGCCAGGCCACGCTCACGCGCAACGAATGACAACAACGACTCCGTCGAGCCGTTGTCCGCCGCCGCGCGCCACGCCTTGCGCCAATCGTCAAACTGCCCGGGAGTCGTCTCGGCAACCGCCGCCACCAGATTTTTTACTGAGCTAAAACCCATTCAAATTGTCCAGATTACTTTGTTATATCAACAATTGCAGCGAAAAAAAGTTGCGTTTTGGCTCGAAAAACCTGCAAAGTCGGACGCGACCAAAAATGAGGCAATTTGCCACCATCACTGTCATCGGGCGCGACAAAACCGGCGTCATCGCACGTGTCACCGCCTTTCTGTTCAAGCAAATGGCCAACATTGAGGCGCTGGAGGAGCAGGTCACCCGCGGCCAATTCAGCATGACGCTTCAAGCCTCCTGGTCAAACAGCGATTGCCGTGCCGCGGCCCTCCGTGCCGGTCTGGACAGATTGGCGCAGCGACTCGGCATGGAAATCAAAATCCGGTTCACCGAGCCGGGCCGCCGGCAGCGTTTCGCCCTCATGGTGACCAGGGAATCACATTGCTTTGAGGCACTCATGGCCTCCCACCGGCGGAGCGAAATCAAGGCCGACCCCGTGCTCGTGCTTGGCAACCGGCCTGACCTCGCGCCGCTCGCCCGGAGGTTCAAGCTGCCATTCGTACACATTCCTTGGAACGACCGCACCCGCGCCGAAACCCGCGCCTTGCGCCTGCTCGAAGAGCACGAGATTGATTTTGTGGTGCTCGCGCGGTTCATGAAAATTCTCTCACCAAACTTCGTTTGGCGGTTCAAAAATAAAATCATCAACATCCACCCGTCGCTGCTGCCGAGTTTCCCTGGCCCGCAGGCCTACCGGCAGGCGTACGAAAGCGGTGTGAAAATCGCCGGCGTCACCGCGCACTTCGTTTCGATGCGGCTGGATGAAGGCCCGATTATTGCGCAAGGCTCGTTTCAAATCCGTCCCGGCATGACGCTCAAGGACATAGTCACGCGTGGCCAGCAGGTTGAAGCCGACGTGCTCGTCAAAGCCGTGAAGCTCTACCTCGGCAAACACCTCGACGTTTATTGGGGAGTAGTCAAGGAGGTTTAAAAAATCAACGGTTCGGTAAAACGCGGAAAGCCGTAAAGCGCTCCCCCTTTGAATTTTCCGCCTTTGGGGTGCAGAACAAGATCAAGCACCCCGTTTCAACCTGACTTTCGAAAACTTTCTTATTCACATGGTTGAACCAATTTTGCCCTGGCGTGTCGGAAATAAAAAAGAGGTGAATTTTATGAGTACCGTTGCCAAGCATAAAGAAATCCTTCCCGGCACGATCTTGAAGGCCGTCATTATTTATGATGACTTTGATTCGGCCACACAGGCCACGGCGTTGTTGGAGCGTGTTGCCCTGCGCGTGGACCAGACCATAAAATGGGATATCAAGCCGTGGAGAGGCGACGTCCTGAAACAACCCACGCTGGCTGCTCTGACGGTGGCGGTGGCCGCAAACGCGGATTTAATCGTGCTGGCCCTGAATCACGTCCAGCCGCCACCGCTTGGATTGCTGGACTGGCTTAAAAACTGGGCGAAACACCGACGGATCAAAGATGCTGCCGTGCTGGCACTGCATTCCGGCACAAGTCAATCGCAGTCAATATCCTGGAATGGAATCAAAGCACTCGTGGAAGCACACGATCTGACTTTTTTGGGCGGCCATCACGTTTGGCATAACCACAGTTCAGCGCCTTTTGTTCATCGTTTGCAGCAACGAAAGCAACTGGTCGCCCCGCTACCGCGACCGCCGTCCGCCGAACGGCTGCCGGTTCCACATCATTGAGAGACCAACGAATAAATTCACCTTCAGGTTTGATTTGCCTTCGCGGCAGGCTTAGGATGTGATTGGCGGAAGCCGATTTTGCGAGAGGCAAATTTGCCGCGGTGGATTTTCTGCCGCAGCGGCACGGAGTGGGTAAAACGCCCGCAAAACGGTTGAGCTCACTCCGTGTCATTGTTTAAACGGGATGTTGATGTTGGGAAGATTTCTGTATCGCAAAAATCCAAGGCGCCTTGGCAACCGGCGCATAGAAAGGAATCACATCATATGGCAAAAGAGACATACCCCAAAGGCGGCAGCAATGGCCGGCAACAAACCTTCGCATTCTCCGCGCCCGATGCGCTGAGCGTGCAGTTGGTGGGTGATTTTACCCGGTGGCGGGAACGTCCCATCAACCTGCAGAAAGGCGCGGACGGCGTGTGGCGGACAACAGTGCAATTGTTGCCCGGCACGCACCATTATCGTTTCCTGGTGGATGGCCAGTGGCACGACGATCCCGATTGCATTCTGCGCGCACCGAACCCTTTTGGCAGCGAAGACATGATGCGACAGGTGGCCTGAACGGGTGGCACCGGTTGTCTCGCCAGGTTGGAACACGGTATGGCCAGCGCGGTGTTGAAATTGCGCAGGAATGGTGGGTTGTAGTTTTTACACCTTCGCACCGGGAAAACCGCCCGGAAGTTTTGTACCCTCACCGCAAGCTGACGAGCCATCAGCGACATCGCCTGATCGGGGTCGGCTCGCCAACAAGACGCGGATGCATGATTCAACAATTTAGCGGTTGCCCCTGTCCAAAGGATGGGTGAGACAGCCCGCGCAACGTCGTCGTGCTGTGAACGCAGCCACCCAGCCAATAGAGCAAACACACATGAAAACGTGCAAAGTTTGCTTTGAATGCACCCGGTCACGAACTGATTCGCGATTTTAGCCCTTTATCATACCAACGAGAAAAGGCCGCAAAATGAAAATACGTTTGGCACAATGGATATTGCCGCTGGGATTAATCCCGTTGCTGGTAACGGGTTGCGTAACTTACCCCATCGCCAAAAATCTCCAACAGCAGGCCAGACCGCTGACACTGTCGCAAGTGGTGGCGGACCCTGACGCGTGCCAGGGAACAGTGGTCATCTGGGGCGGCAGAATCATCAAAGTTGTCAACGAAGTGAATAGCAGCGCCCTTTACGTCCTGGAAATGCCTTTGGGCGGTGATGGCCAGCCGCTGGCGTACGCCAATACTTCCGGGCGATTCATCGCCAGCAGCAAGGGATTTCTTGATCCTGAAGTGTACAAACGCGGAGAGTTGGTCACTGTGGCTGGCACTATTGCCGGATTGGAAAGCGAGCCGGTGCAGAAAGCCAAATACACCTACCCGGTCGTGGCCATTATACAAACCCACCTCTGGCCGGTGGAGCGAAGATATTACTATTACCAGCCAGACGGATATGGGTACGGATATTATCCGGACTGGTACTGGTGGGGGTGGTACCCGGCTTGGGGCTGGGGGTGGTATTATCGTGGCGGGGATTGGGATGGCGGCTGGCATTCTCAAGGTGGGCATTGGGAGGGGGCACGTCCTGACGGCCATTGGGGCGGAGCTTATCATTACCAGGGGGGATCTCAGGGTGGAGGCCATTGGCATCATTAGAATCGGGCTCTCGCGGTGGCGATTGAAACCAGTGACGTTGGCATCAATGTCATCGGGCACCTGTCATAGCTCAAGGTCAGGACCGCCTCGTTGGCGCCCGGATAAAAATCCCGCCATCGCAGCGGGGCAGTCTCATGACGCCAGTTCAATGAGGAACCCGAAAACTCCCTGGAAAATTTGTTTTTAAAAAATGGCACTTGCCGTGTGGTTGTCGGTCGTCACATTTTAGACAATTCTATTCTATGAAAATTGAATCGGAAGACTTTCGCGTCCGCGAAGGCAAAGAGGTCAACTTGAAAGATTGGCGGACGAGGGTGAAACCGTTTTACAGATCCAAGGAGCATTGCCAGGAAATCCTCACCGACCACATCAAAGTGCTCAGCCGGCAACAAAGCCTGCTCTACGCTCACAACCGCTACGCGGTGCTGTTGATTTTTCAGGCGATGGACGCCGCCGGCAAGGACGGCGCCATCAAACATGTCATGTCCGGTATCAACCCGCAGGGCTGCGAGGTTTTCAGTTTTAAACACCCCGGCACCGAGGAGCTGGCACATGATTTTCTCTGGCGCACGACCTGTCGTCTGCCGGAACGTGGTCGTATTGGCATTTTCAACCGCTCCTATTACGAGGAGGTGCTCATTGTGCGCGTGCATCCGGAGATTCTTCGTGCCCAACAGATTCCGGAGGAATTGGTTGATAAAAAAACGATTTGGGAAAAGCGCTATTGCTCCATTCTGGATTTGGAAAAACATTTGCACCGCAACGGCACATGCGTCGTTAAATTCTTCCTGCACCTGTCCAAGGACGAACAGCGCCGGCGGTTTCTCGAACGCATTGACAACCCGGAGAAAAACTGGAAATTCAGCCAGGCCGACCTCGCCGAACGGAAATTCTGGAGGGACTATAGGAGGGCTTACGAAGATTGCCTTGGAGCCACCAGTACCGACCATGCGCCGTGGTATATTGTTCCAGCCGATGACAAGGAAAACGCCCGGCTCATCATTTCCCAAATCATCCTCGATACATTGAAATCGCTGAAGCTGAGTTATCCCGAACCCGGCAAGGCGCACCGCCGGGAATTGAAGTCTATCCGCCAATTGCTCGCAAAATAAAAAACGCCTGCCATGACCGGCCTGATTGCCACAGTGCTTCCGGATTTTCCCCAGCGGTCCGTGATTTTGGCGATTTTTGTCATCACTTACCTCGGGATTGCCATGGGCCATGTGCCGGGCTTGAAACTCAATCGCGTCGGCATTGCTTTGCTCGGTGCTATTGCGATGATGATTTCAGGCGACATTTCCACCGCCGATGCCGTTTCTTACGTCAACTGGCCGACGATTTTTTTGCTGTTCGGGTTTTTTGTCATATCGGCACAACTCCGGCTGTCGGGTTTTTATGATTTCGTGGCTGGTGGCATTTCCACGCGACTCGGACATCCTGCGCGGTTCCTGCTGATTCTGATGGCGGTCACGGGAGTCCTTTCCTCATTTCTAAATCACGATATTGTTTGCTACGTTTTTACGCCCATTGTCGGGGCAGCGCTGCTGCGCAGACAACTCAACCCTGTTCCATTTTTGATTGCCCTGGCCATCGCCAGCAACATCGGTGCGGCGGCGACACTCATCGGTAATCCCCAGGACATGATGATCAGCCAGGTCGCGCACCTCGATTTCGGCCGATACATCCTTTGGACCTGCGTTCCGGTGGCTTTTGCGATGGCTGCCGCCTGCGGAATCATCTGGCAACTGTCGCGGAAAAGACTGCCACTCGCCGCACCCGTTCCAAAGGAGTTCAACCAGCCAACCTATCCCTTCAACCGGCCCCACTCCATCAAAGGAATTATCATTCTGGTCGCCGCCGTCGGTTTGTTTTTCACGCCGCTGCCCAAGGAAATCATTGCTTTGGCCGCCGCCGGCATTCATCTGGCGAGCACCAAATTTCGGACCGATGATTTGCTGAGGTTGGTGGAATGGCCAATTCTCGTTTTGTTCATGGGGTTGTTTGTTGTCACCGGCGCATTTCAATCCACCGGTTATGGCGATCAAACCGTACAACGGCTGGCCCACAGCGGTTTTAGCCTGAACGCACCGGCTATTTTGGCCCTGACGACCGCGGGATTGTCCAACTTGATCAACAACTCGGCGGCGGTAATGCTTTTGCTCAAGGTGGTCAATCTCTCGCAACCGGCCGCAGCTTACATCCTGGCGCTGGCCAACAGTTTTGGCGGCAGTCTCATTATCATCGGCAGCGTTTCCAACATTATCGTGGTTCAACAGGCCCGCGCGCTGGGCATCAAGATTTCCTTCTGGGACTTTGCCCGGCTGGGCATTCCGGTAACCCTGGCCGCGCTGGCCGGATTGCTGGTTTGGATCGCTTTGGCGGCTTGAACGAAAAAACCCGCGGAAGATACGAAGCTGCGTGGTGATTGCAGCGTTGGCCGCTGCCTCATTCCCGCGGCCGTAATTGCTCCGATTTTTTGTGAAACATTTTCCCCGGAAGCATCGTCATTCTCTGTACGTGTAATGTATAAGACCCGATACAAAACATTTCAGCATAAGGTAATCAAAATCCATCTATCGCATCAAATTCATCATTATGACTCAGCAATTCCAGGCTCGCAGGTTGGTTCTGGTTTTCCTCATGGCAGTAGTCCTGATGATTTCACCCTGGTCCGAAGCCGTTTCCATCTTGTCGGGGCCCTCCTTCATCCCCGCAACCAACGCGCCGCTGGCCGGGCTGCTCCAATTGACCACCGATGTAGATTCCAGAATCGGCGTCCTGGTCAGTGACGGGACGGATCTTTGGGAGAGGGATTTCTATGATTACGCTACGAATCATTCGCTGCCGTTGCTCGGGTTCAAGCCCGATCAGACAAACCAGATTCAGGTTACCGTTTACGACAAAGACCGGAATGCCTCCACGGCCCCACAACTGTTGACTTTTGTCACTGCGCCGCTGCCGACGAATTTCCCCACCTACACCGTTCTGAC
Organism: Verrucomicrobiia bacterium; assembly: GCA_035279985.1. Taxonomy (GTDB): domain Bacteria; phylum Verrucomicrobiota; class Verrucomicrobiia; order Limisphaerales; family UBA11358; genus UBA11358. Next base: position 2,051 of record DATEGR010000161.1, on the reverse strand, counting down.
AAATGAACCGGGCATGATGGAGCCGGGGTATCTGTTGTTCATGATTGTGAACCGAAAAGTGCCCAACGTGGGTTACATTACCTTCATGGACAATTCCGGAGAAGTAGTCTGGTATTGTCCATTCCCATCGACCGTCGATGTTGAGGCGCGTCAACTTGAGAATGGCGATTTGTTCGTTCAACAGCAAAATCCGTCGAACAATTTCCTGGAGATCAACATGCTCGGAGAAACGGTCAGAACCTGGAATGCGCCGGCAGGCTACCCGGTAAATGCTCATGAAGGTTTGGTAACTGGCCATGGCTCCATTTTGTATTTAAGCGATGTCCGGGAGGTTGTGTCCAACTTTCCGAGCAGCGATATCATCTCAAACGCTCCGTTGGGAACCAGCAATATTGACGATAATCCGGTGGTCGAAATCTCGTTCACCAACTCGGCGCTCCTTAACGCGTGGTCGCCGCTGGGGCTGGGTCTGGTGGATCCGACGCGCGTAACGTATCTCACCTACGGCATCGCCTCCGGCTCTCCGGATGGAGTGGATAATGAGCATGCCAACGCGATCCTCGACGATACCTATGACAGTTCCATCATTCTTTCTTTGCGCAACCAAAACGCGGTCGTCAAATTCTCCCGGGCGACGGGACAATTGAAATGGATTCTCGGGCCGCCGGCAAACTGGGGGACGAACTGGCAGCCATATCTGCTGTCACCGGTGGGCACGCCGTTTGATTGGAATTATGGCCAGCATGCCCCGGAGCTCACACCTGAAGGCACCTTGTTGGTTTACAACGACAACAACTACCAGGCCAGCCCCTACGGCCCGGCTGTGCCCGACCAAAACAATCACAGCGGCGCCATTGAGTATGGCATCGATGAAACCAACCTGGAGGTGTCCGAGGTTTGGAATTCCACGTGGCAAACCAATCAAGACCGGCTCTTTACACCTTATGTAGGAAGGGTGCAGTGGCTTCCCCAAACCCGGAATGTACTGGTGGATTACGGCGCCGTCACCTATGTCGATGGCTCCCACCCCAGTTCTCACGCACCCAGCGCATCCATGGTCAGGATCATGGAATATACGCATGATCCGGTGCCGCAGGTGGTGTTTGATCTTTCCTTTTTCGACTACGGCAACACCAGCCCGAGTTATGCCGGGTATATCTGCTATCGCGCCTATCAGATTCCAGACCTTTATCCCCACACCGCCGAGCCAGTCACCAACCTTGTCATGGGTGACGACAATCAAATACCCATTCTGGAGTTCTCAGCGGACCCGACTCGCAGCTATGGTATCCAGGCTTCAACTGACCTGACGAACTGGATGACCATTGGTACTCCGGTGCAGGAAGGAGGCATCGGTGATTATGATTTTGAGGACCTGAACGCAAACCAGTTCACAACCCGCTTTTATCGCGTAGTCACGCAGTAGCACCAGGACCTGTTGCGGCTCCCTCTTTCAGTGGTAGTGCGCCTGGGCCGTAAATACGCGAATAGAGGGAGGGAACGTCCGGGGACGATTTATCGCACAGTTCAATTGGAACCATGGATTACAAATTCCGACATCGTAAAATGATCGACGCGCCATCCCTCCTTCCGCCTCGACTCCGGGTGCCGGCGAGCTTACGTTGCAGAAATGAACCAGCTTCTTATCGGCCTGATGGGTGCGTTACTGGCGACGAACCAGCCGCAGGCCATCAGCAATTTGATCCAACAAAATGCCGGCGTCTCGGTCAATCTTCCCAATCCGAATGATCCGGCCGAGAAGGAACTTGACCGGTTAATGACCGAAGACGATGCGGCCATGGCCGAGGTGGACAAATGGATTCAGGACAACAATGCCTTCGCCGCCAAAGGCGCGGGTGAATCTAAAGCGGAACTTAACAAACGCATCATGGCCCGGCTGGAGGTTGTCCGCAAAAACTACGACGACTTTTTGCGTCGTCACCCGGATTTTGCCCACGGACATCTGGCCTACGCCAGTTTTTTGAACAACATCGGCGACGAGGAGGCCGCCAAAGTTCAGAACGAAAAAGCCCGGGAACTGGATCCAAAAG
>DATEGR010000160.1:0-7539 GCA_035279985.1 Verrucomicrobiia bacterium | reverse complement strand
TAATGGCATCATTTTACAAGTTCACCGGCAATTTCGGTGGATGGATAAATGGCACACGTTATTTGAGTGCCCTGACCGGGCGTACTTTTCAAGTCTAATGTTGAGCCAATAACACTGCTGCGGTAACGCATAATCCGGATGCCCATGCCGGTAGAACTCCCGGGTGACTGGAAACCCGTGCCATTGTCGCGAATTGCGAGTACGAAGTGGTCAAGGTCATGCGTAATGGAAATCTGAATGCGGGTGGCTTTACCGTGTTTGACAGCATTCAGAACTGCCTCTTGAATAATGTAGTACAAATGCAACGAAACCGAGTTTTCAACGCCAAGGAACAATTTATCACACGAAAACTGGCATTGGATATTGAACAAACTTTCGGCATTGGCGGCGAACTCCTCAATCGCCGACACCAGGCCGTTTTCTTCCAGCCGGACGGGAAACAAGCCGCGTGCCACCCGGCGGGTTTGGGTGATGGTTTCATTCACGAGCCCGCCGATTTTTTCCACCTCGGAAGATTCGGCCAGGCCTTTTTCCTGCAATTGATCCGCCATAATGTCCATGCGATAGGCGATGGCCGCCAGTTGCTGGCAGACGCCATCATGCAAATCATGACCTATGCGCCGTTGTTCGCGGTTGCTGATTTCCAGAATTTCACGTTCCAGACGCTTTCGCTCGGTGATATTGCGGGCCATGCTCTCCACCTCGGCATTCTGCCCGGCCTGACTGACCAGCCGGGCGCTCAATTCCAACCGGAGGCGCTGTCCGGAGGCGCTCATAAACTCCCACTCCGCGGGCGCCAATTCCGCGCCCTGGATCACCTGCTCAAACCATTGTCTGGCCGGTTCGCGTTGTTCTTCCGCGAGAAATTCAACCATGTTTTTTCCCAGAATCGCTTCGCGAGGCCGTTGCAAAAGCCGTTCGCCGGCTTTATTGATGGAAGTGATGCGGCCGCCCAGGTCATTGGTAAACACCATGTCGTTGGCATTCTCAAACAATTCCTCGTAACGTTCCTTCAAGGCGGCTTCCTTCTGAAGCTGGTCGCGGATGATTCTGGTTTGTTTGTGAACGCGCAATCGCAGAATGAGGACCCACGCAATGGCGGCGAAAACCGCGCTGCCAAGTATGCCAATAACCCAGAATAACTTTTGCAGGTCCCACCACGGCGGCCATTGCAGGACCGAAATATCACCCGGGGACCGCATAAAAATGCGAAATGATTTGGCGCGCCAGGCCTCTCCCGCCACCCAGGTACTGCCGGTTTCAATCAAACAAACCCCGGTGATGGCCACCTTGCTGCCGTTCTGCAAATACGCGAAATCAACGCCGGGAGAACTGCTTTCCAAATACGCGTGGAAAATGACGCCGCTGGGCGTTTGGAGCTCCAGAAACTGATCCGGGCTGTGCCGCGCCCGATCCAGCACGGTGGCCACGATGCGCACCAGACGGCAGTCATGGGTTCCTTTCAGGGCTTCGTCGGTGTTGATTAAATCCGGCGTCGGAAGGGGACCTGACCCGATTTTTCGGAAAATTGCATCCTGCAATTTCGGTGTGTATTCCCCCTTGGCAGGGAATCCCAAAACCTCCACCTTGTCACCCGGCAGGAGCTTTTCCAATTCCGTCGTTTCCACATGCAATCCTTCCCTCTCATCTTCGATGTACAAAGTGCTTCCCAGTTGATAAATGACCGTTCCCGTCACTTTAACCCGATGGCCGTACGGGCCTTGTGGCGTAAATTGCAACAGCTTCTCAATCGGTTGCGATTGGACGGTAAACGGGTCGCTCGCTGCCGCAATGTCAATCGCCAGATCCGTGGGACGGGGAACCAAAAGCCTGATGTCGAACAATTGCCGCTGGCGGTTGAAACGGGTGACGCAAACACCGCGCACGGTCACCGTGCTGTCCACCAAATCGCCGCTTTGCGCCACCGGCAATTTGCGCACGTACGCCGTCAATCGGCCACCACCGGTGGTAATCTCCACAAAGAAATAACCGCTGGTCTGGTCAAAATACGCGGCCCGAACGATACCGCGGATCTCCACAAACTGGCTGTCCTCCTGTCCACTGGCCAGTTGCTCAAAAGTCACGGGCTTGGCGACGGGGAAGATCCCGCGGCCCAGAATCTGGATCCGGCGCACCAGCACGACCGGCGCATACTCGCCGGGATCAGCCTCTCCCGCTATCTCCACCAGTTGACCCGCCGCCAGCGGGGGTTGTTCCGGCAGGCCATCCAGGGAAAAATAAATGCCCGCGGTGTCATCCTGCACGAACTGGAAGTACTGATTTGCATCGAAAAATGTCACCACGGCCCGCAGTTGCACCGGATAGTGACGTGTCGCCTGTTCCGGGGTTAATTGCCGCACCTGCTCGGCAGTGTGCAATCCGTCGGGAGGGGCGTTTTGACCTTGCGAGAGCACACCTCCACTCATGAGAACCATAAACGCTATGACCGGGTTCAATTTTCTGATCCAGTCCATGAGTCAGTTCCCACCGGTTGGGAGGTTATGTTTTGTACATTCTTGCCCCTTCCCAGCGTAGGAAAGCCCGGGAATTTTTGCAAGCATAACATCACATCCCATGGCTTCAAGGCGATACCAGCCGGTAATAAACGGCGCTCTGATTGGGATCGGGAATCACAACAAACGGATTGGTGGTGCCGCCGGTAACATCAGACCAGTCGCCGCCGACCAGCGAATTGGTCTGCACCTGTAAATGACAAACGATATTGGTCGGCCAATTCAACTGCAAACTTCCATCCGATTGCGGCGCAGATGAAATCACCATGGGCGCGGTACTCTCGTAAACCCGCACGTAATCCACCAGCATCTCTTGCGGAAAAGTGGTGCTCGCTTCGATATTAGAGACAGTAGGATTGCCGACATAGGTACCCCCCACCGCCAGGTTCATGATGAAAAAGAATGGGGCGTTGAACGGCGACCCCAAACCGGTTTGGGTTTCGTAAAGATTGCCATCCACGAAAAACTGGATGGTACCGACCTTCCAAAGCAAATCATACGTGTGCCAGTTGGTGACGGAGTCCGGGCTTACAAAATTGGTCGTGGCCGTTCTGCTGATTTCACCGCTGGTTCCCCAGTGAAGGCTGCCCTGCACCCAGGTTGGAGTTGCCCCGTTATTTTCCACGACATCAATCTCGCCACAGGCGGGCCAGCCGACGGTGGGGAAATTCGACCCCAACATCCAGAGGGCCGGCCACATGCCAACGCCAGCGGGCAATTTGGCGCGCCATTCGAAAACCCCAAACACCGGTGTGTTGTAAAGGCCCTGGGTCTTCATCCGGGCGGAAGTAAAGCTGAAACTGCCTGCGGATTGCTGCCGTGCCACAATGTGCAGCACGCCGTTGCTCACGTAAGCGTTCTGCAAACTGCTGGTATAATACTCAAGTTCGCTATTGCCCCAGCCGTTATTGTTTCCGCTTTCAAATGTCCATTTGCTCCTGTCAATCGAAGGGCCGTTGAACTCGTCACTCCAGACGATATTAGTATCGGCGCGCAGGTTATTGCTCGCCAAGGTCATGACTGTGACCATCGCCAAGGAGGGAAGCAGCTTAAATAAGAACATAGGTTGAATAACAAACTATTGGTTGCATTGATAATACACGCTTTGCGAGCCGCGGAGGCTTTAGTATATTCTACTACAAATAATGCGTTTAGGTCAAGATTATATTACAAATTATACGCAAAGCTTTCGTTCAAGGATTCTGTTTCAGGCGGAAGAATTGTGCCGGCGCACTGATTGCATTCGTGACAATGTATTCTGAATTCAGGAAGAAGGGAGCAGCCGTCAGGTTGCTCCAAGTGCCGGGCAATCCCAGGATGGGTGACGTCTGCAGCGACCAGACTGCCGCCGAGTTCGGCCAGGAAATCACGACATTTGTGCCATTCAGGGCGATGGACAACTCCGGCGCAAGGGCGGGAAAAACTTGAAATTCGAAAAGGGAATAGCCATAAGGCGTCCCACGGACCGTCCCATACATCCTCACGTAACGACCCGTTCCGGATAAACCGCTCAAATCCTCGGTGCCGCCGAGCCCCGTGGTCGTGCTGTAAATCGTGGTCCAGTTGGTGGCGTCGGGGGAAACCTGAATCTGATAACTTTTTCCGTAAGCCGCTTCCCAGTAGAGTACCACCTCGGAAATGTTGTAGGTTGCCCCCAAATCCACATAAATCCATTGCGGATCACTGAAAGCTGAAGACCAGCGGGTGTTCAGATTCCCGTCAAAGGCGTTCGTGGCGGGGTAGCTTGCATTTTCGAGGGAGGAAGCCGTGGCCGCTTTGTACAACGCGATGTTGGTGCCGCTTTGCGTGGCAATCAGGCCAATCCAGTTGATGCTAAATCCATTCGTGAGCACTTCCAACCGCAGCGCCTGACTCCCGATGCCGCCCGCCAGGGAAACTGCCGGCAAGGTGACGGTCTGCCAGGTCTGCCAGCCGCCCGTATTGGGGATTTGCGCCGTGCCCAGCACGGTGCCGTTGAGCCGCACCCGCAGTTGACCGCCGGCCGCAGGTGCAGCCACACGGAGGCTGATGCTGTACTTGGCCGTGGGGTCCGGCGGGTTGACCGTGTATTCCAGCCATTCGCCGGTGTTGAGCCAGCTCACGTCGTAGCCGCCGCCCGTGTCCGATGTGGGTTCAATCCCCACGTCATCCGACCGGTAAACCCCGCCCGGATTGCCAACCGTCGTGTTATAGTAGGCAACACCTTCGCCACCCGTGTCGTAGTTCTCCGCCTCGATGCGTCCGGGCAAAGTAGACACCACGCCACCGTACGGAAGTTGCGGTTGTGAAAAGACATCGAACTCGGAAAGCGAATAGCCGCCGGCCCCGGCGCGTTGCGTGCCCAGGAGGCGGACGTAGCGCGTTCTGCCTGACACAAGGATATCCTCGACCCCGCCGCCGCCGCTGGTGGTGGCGTAGATGTCCGACCAATTCGTGTCATCCGGAGAAGATTGAATTTCATAGCTGGTGGCGTAGTTCGTGTTCCAGACAAGCCGCACACGCGAAAGATCCTTTATCACCCCAAGGTCCACGGCAAACCACTGGGGGTCGGCAGCCTGAGACGTCCAAGCCGTCGTGGGATCGCCGTCCACGGCCGCAGAGCCGGGCGTGTCGGTGGACATCGTGGAGGAAACGGTCACCGGTTGATAAAGCGCCGCGTTGGCCAGATCGCTGGAAGGCGCCGACACAACCGTGAATGCCCCGGTCAAACGGATGTCCCGCGAGGAAGCGCCGACCATAACTTGAAAACTGCCCGGCGTCACCATCCAGCCGCGCGCGACCGGGTCCCAATTGGCCAGGTCTTCCCAATCCAGATTGAACGTGACGTGCTGTGTCTGGCCCGGCGACAGGGAGATTTTTTGGAACCCTTTGAGTAATTTCGGCGGCTCGCCGGCGGCGGCAGGAAAGCCCAGATACAGCTGGGGCACTTCAGCGCCCAGGCGGCCGCCGGTGTTGGTCAAATCAAACCCGATTTGGGCCTGACCCGAAGGACTCACCGCGCTGACCGTCAGATTGCTGTAGCCGAAAGTGGTGTAGGACAATCCGAATCCAAACGGGAACAGCGGAGTCACGCTGTTTGCGTCATACCAGCGATAGCCGATTTGTAATCCTTCGGAGTACGTGGCGTGGCCGTTGACGCCGGGCCATTGCGCGGTGGTGCTGGTGGGCACCTGGTTTGAGAACACGGGGATCGTCACAGGAAGTTTCGCCGATGGGTTCACGTCCCCGAACAGGACTTGACCCAGCGCGTTGCCATTTTCCTGTCCCGGATACCACGCCATCACAATCCCCGCGACCTGACTGGCCCACGGCATCAACGTGGCGGACGACTCATACATCACGACGATGGTATGGGGATTGGCGGCCGCCACGGCACTGATGAGGGCGTCCTGGCCGTTGGGCAACGAAAGGTTGGCGCGGTCGGAACCTTCGCTGGTTTGTTGACCTACACACACGATCGCGACGGCGGAATTGCTGGCTTGTTGGACCGCAGCGGCGACGCTCGCTCCGTCACCCTGGGCGTAATTGATGGTGACGCCGCCTCCGGCGCGGCTGGTGATTCCCGCCAGCGGGGTGATATTGTACGGCAGGTTCACGCTTGCCGATCCGCCGCCCACTGAAATCGGAGACACACTCGCCACGGAACCAAGCACGGCAATGGAATGCACCGATGAAGTGAGCGGCAGCACGCCGCCGTTGTTTTGCAGCAAGACCATTCCCTCCGCGGCGGCGTTGCGCGCAAACAGATTATTGGCCGAGTTCGTCACCGTCGATGTCAGATTTCCGGTGGGCGGATTGTCGAAGAAACCGAATTGAAACATGGTCGTGAGGATCCGCAGCACCATGTCGTCCAATTCCGAAGCCGGAACACTGCCCGATTGAATGGCGGTGGTGATGTTATTGGCTGGAAATTGGCCGCTATACATGTCCATATCGAGCCCATTATTCATGCCACCCACGGTGGTGAAATTCGCCCCCCAATCGCTCATGATCCAGCCATTGAATCCATACGATTTTTTCAAGGTGGTATTGAGCGCTGGCAACTCGCAAGCATGAACGCTGTTCACCAGATTGTAGGAGGCCATGACCGCGCCAACCCCGGCCCGCACGGAGGCGCGAAACGGCGCCTCATAGATTTCCTGGAGGGTGCGTTGGTCCACGTCGGCGCTGATCGTTGTGCGGTTGATCTCCTGATCGTTGCCTACAAAATGTTTGGCCGTGGCGATGACGCCCTGGCTTTGGATGCCGGGAATTTCCGCCGCGGCCATCACTCCCGCGAGGTACGGATCTTCGCCGTAGCCTTCAAAGGCTCTTCCGTCCTCGTAAGCCCGCGCCATATTCATCATCGGCCCCAATAGAACTTCAACGCCTTTGCCGCGGGATTGCGCCCCCATTTGGCTGCCGTATTGCCGTGCCAGTGCCGTGTCCCAGGTCGCCGCCAGGGTGATCGGGGCCGGAAAGGCGGTCGTGCTGCGGTCGTAGAGCCGGAGACCGGCCGGTCCGTCGTTCAAAAACAACCACGGAATGTTGAGCCGGGGGTTGTTGGCAATGTTGCCTACATAGTTACTTCCAGTCGGGCCGGCCGTGCCGTAGACCATGGCCGCCTTTTCACTGAAAGTCATTTGGGCAAGCAACAGCGTGGCGCGCTGGTTCGCCGACAGGGTGGTATTCGTCCAGGCCTGTGCCTGGAGATGGACCGGCATCGTGCAACAAACAGCAATGAAACAAACCGCGCAAAGGGCGTTCAGCGGAATCCAAGGGTGAAGGCGACGCCAGGAATCACTCCACCCCCGTTCTGCCGGACAATTGTTCATAAACGCCACCGCCTGCCTCGATGAAAAGAAATGGCAATCGAAACCAGACGGCACTCCCGCCACAGCCGATATATCAATTCAACCGGGCCGTGCTGACGGAAATGAACCATGGCAAATCCCCCGAACCGCTGCTGGCCGGCCAATTATCCGTGTTGCCGGCAGGCGTCGCCGGCTTTTCATTAATCATTGAAGAGTCTGTCCACAGCCTGACC
>DATEGR010000159.1:0-12157 GCA_035279985.1 Verrucomicrobiia bacterium | reverse complement strand
GGCACAGCGTCGTCTTGCCTGCGCCCACCTCGCCGGTGAGCTGGACAAACCCTTTGCGCTCACGGATGCCGTAAAGCAAATGATTGATGGCTTCGCGATGTTTCGTGCTGTGAAACAGGAATCGCGGGTTCGGCGTGATGTCAAACGGCGCCTGCGTTAACCCGTAGTAATCCAGGTACATGCCCGGTTATCAGCAAATCCCGTGCTCACCCGGACAGGAGATTTAACCTTAAAAATAAGCCTGATTGTGCAGGATGCGTCGCACCGCGCTGACCAGGGCGGCCGCCTCGGCCGGCGCCCCGATTGTGATGCGCAGATAGTCTTTTACCTCCGGGAAGCTGAACCACCGGACAAGGATTTGTTGCGCTCGCAACTTGTGTAGCCATTCATGCGCGGTGAAACGCAACGGCTGGACGAGAATGAAATTTGCCTGGCTCGGGAAAACCCGAAAGCCGAGCTTCGTCAACTCACGGCTCAACCATTCGCGCGTAGCGGTGATTTTTTTGAAGTTGGCGCGGTAGTATTTCAAATCGCCCAGCGTCGCCATGGCGCCAATCTGGCCGAGGCCGTTCACATTGTAGCTGTCGCGGATTTTGTGCAGGGCGGCCATCAGGTCGCGGGGGCCGACAAAATAACCGACGCGCTGGAAACAGAGCGAGTAGGCCTTGGAAAACGTCCGCGCCACGATGACGTGCGGATATTTCAACGCCAGTTTCATCGCGTTTTCTTCCGCAAAATCCACGTAAGCCTCGTCAAGAATAACCACGCCCTTTTGGGCGCGACACAGTTTCTCCAGCTCGGGCGTCTGGTGACCGCGCCCGCTCGGTGCGTTGGGGGTCGTCACATAAGTCAGCGCCGCGTCGAATTTCCAGATTCCGTCACGTTCCAACTCGACCACGCTCGGCAGGCCGAAATCCGGTTTGAGTGGCACGGGGGTTTTTGCTGCGCCATGAATGTCCGCCAGCACCGGATATAATGAATAACTCGGCGTGAAATATTGGATTGTTTCGGAGGGGCGAGCTTGGCGAGTCCCTGACCCCTCTCGGTTTGGGAGTCGTATAACTCGTCCCTCCGGAATTGGTTCCACAAACGCTCGCGTTGCCAGGGCCAATAATTCATCTGACCCATTGCCGACGATGATATTGTCCGCGTGACAACGGTGCAGCTTCGCCAGCGTTTCGCGAAGCGGTTGCGCCGTCGGGTTCGGATACAGCCGCAACCGCCCGTCCACCGCCGCTTTGACCGCCGCCAACACCTTCGGCGATGGCGGATACGGATTTTCATTTGTGTTGAGCTTGATCAGCCCCTTGATTTTTGGCTGCTCGCCGTAAACATAAGGGTGCAACTTGCGCACCAGCGGACGGATCAATCGTTTCGGATTTGTCATTTTGCAGAACGAATTTCAGCAGAGCGTCCGTGCGCGCCCAGACCTTCAAGTTCGGCGAATTTTTTCACCGTGGCCAGCGCTTTCTTGAGCGAGGCGCGATTGTACTCCACCACGCTGGTGCGGCGCTGGAATTGGTCCACGGTCAGGCCCGCAAAGGATGCCCCCGCGCCGCCGGTGGGCAGCGTGTGGCTCGGCCCGGCCACATAATCGCCCAGCACCGTCGGCGACCAGGGACCAAGGAAAATTGCCCCCGCCGTCAGGATGCCCTCGGACACCCTGCGTGGATGGCGCGTCATCACTTCGCAATGCTCCGGCGCGAGCCGGTTGGCCAACGCCACACCGTCGTCGAGTGACTTCACCTGCACCAGCCAGCCGTTGTGCTGCAGGGCGCGCTGGATGAATTCGCGCCGCGCGAGCCGGGGCGATTGTTTCGCGATTTCGCTCTCGACGGCCTTCAAAATTTTCACCGAGTTTGTGACCAGCCAGACGCGTTCGTGACCGGAACCGTGTTCGGCTTGTGCCAGCAGGTCGGCCGCGATGAACTTCGGATTGGCCGTGTCATCCGCGAGCACCAGCAGTTCGCTCGGGCCAGGTAACAAATCAATCGCCACGTGGCCGACCAGCAGGCGCTTGGCAGCGACAACATAGGCGTTGCCGGGGCCGAAAATTTTCTGGACCCGGCGGATGGTATTCGTGCCGTAAGCCAGCGCCGCGATTGCCTGCGCTCCGCCCGCGCGGTAAATTTCAGTTGCGCCAGCCGCGCGCGCTGCGAAGAGTAAGGCAGGATTGATGCCGCCGTCCCTGCCGCAGGGTGTGCAGACGACGATTTCCGGGCAGCCCGCAACCTTCGCCAACGTAACGGTCATCAGGGCCGTCGAAACCAACGGCGCCGTACCGCCGGGGATGTAAACGCCCACCCGCTGGAATGGATCGAATTTCTCACCCACACTGGCCCCGTGCGAATTCTTGGTCTGCCAGTTTTGGCGCAACGACTTTTTGGCAAACGCAGCGATGTTTTCTTCCGCTGCGGCCACGGCCTGGCGCAGCGATTCATCAGCCTTGAGCGACGCGGTCATGAGTTCGGCCTGCGTCACGGCAAGTTGTTCGACGGTCAGCTTCGCGCCGTCATATTTTTCCGTGAATTCCAGCAAGGCGTCGTCGCCGCGTACGAAAATGTCGTGCAGGATGGCGCGGGTACGCTGTTGGATCCCGGGGTCGAACAGGCTGGAGGCGGCCGTCAATTCGCGGAGTTGGCCGGCAAAATTCGCGTCGGTGTGGCGAATCACTTTCATACCGCAGCAGGCTAGGACAAAACGCGGGAAGAAGGAAGCAGATTGAACAAAGAAGGGGCAAAAACGTTCAATGCCCCACCGGTTTTGGCCAAAAAAATATTCGTTGCTGGAGCAAGAAATTGTTTTTTCCGGCGGCAGGTTTGTCGTAATCTGTAGCTTGCATGGCACGCAATCCCATCATTGCCGCACTGGATGTGCCGACGGCCGAGGCCGCTTTGGAACTGGCCAAAAAAATCGCCCCGGTCGTTGGCGGCTTTAAAATCGGGAGTGAACTGTTCACCGCGGCCGGACCGGACATCGTCCGCCGGATTCGCGCGACGGGTACGGCAGTGTTTCTGGATTTGAAATTTCACGATATTCCCAACACGGTCGCCGGAGCCGTGGCTTCCGCCGTGCGGCTCGACGTGCAGATGCTCACGGTGCACGCCAGCGGTGGAGCGGACATGCTCAAGGCGGCTGAGCAGTCGGCCCAGGAAACCGCGTGGGAGCTCGGCCATGCGCCGCCGCTCGTGCTGGGCGTGACCTTGCTGACGAGCCTCGACAGCCACGCGTTGAGCCAGATCGGTTTCGACCCGAATGTCGGCCGGCAGGTGCGCCGTCTGGCCAACATGGCCACCCAGGGCGGTCTGCGCGGCCTCGTCTGTTCGCCGCTGGAAGTGGCCGAACTCCGCCAAATATTGACCGCCGGCGTCCAACTCGTCACTCCCGGCATCCGTCCGGAAACGCATCCGGCCGACGATCAAAAGCGCACGCTGAGTCCGCGGGAAGCCATTGCCGCCGGGGCCAACTGGCTGGTCATTGGCCGGCCAATTTGCGCCGCGCCCGATCCGCGTGCCGCGGCGGAAAAAATTTTGGAGTCACTCACGCAAGTCAGGCATTTGGTCTGACTCGGACCGTCGGAGAAAAAATGCCGGAAGCCGGTGCGGAATCGAATGGGGGGGGACAATTCAGTTCAGGGGAAACCCTTTTTCGTCCTCCGGGTTTGCAAATATCAGCTGCTCGGAATGCGGCCCGGTCCGAACCAACGCCGCCGGGTGTGACGTGAGCAAGGCCAGAAGTTCGTTGTCATTGATGAGGCGGTAATTGCCGCGGCCCGTTTGAACGATTCCAACCGTTAAAGTGGACACAATGAACCGCCCGGCGGTCAGTGGTCGTGTCGCAACCACCTCGCCAGCGGGCAGAGGTTGCGTTCGGACCAGCGTGTAACTCTTCTCAATCGTTTTTGACGCGTTCATTGGCATCGAAGCCTGCCGGGGCAGGTCCTTCTGCCAGACAAAAAACCCGAGCAATCCCAACACGGTAAAAATGCCCGCCACCCGACGGATTTGCCCCCAGCGGCGACGGCGGCGGGCCAGCCCCAGTGTTTGGTCCAGGATCGCCCCACGAAAATCAGGAGGCGTCGCCTCAGCCAGCACGTCGTTGAGCAACAGTTCGTTGTCAGCGTTGTATTTCACTATCACAGGGCAGCCGAACCAGGTCGGCTCATTTCGCTTTTCGTTGAAAAAGAGCGGACTTACGTCCGCTGCTACAATCTGTTTTTATTCAACCCGACCAGCACCGCGTCTTTCAATTTTTTGCGGACCCGGGACAATTTCGATTCCACGGCCTTCTCGGTCGTTCCCAATTCGTCCGCGATTTCACGCACGGAGCGGTGTATGGAATATTTTTGCTCCACCAACTTTTGTTCGTCCGGCGGCAGCATCGCCACGTGCTGCGCCAACAAAATTCGCAATTGTTCATCGGCGTGATTGTCGTTCCGGATTTCGTTTTCGCGGACAGCGTGTTGCGTAAACCGGTCGAGAAAGGAAAAATAACGGCGCCGTTTGCGCGTTTCGTCGACCAACGCGCTGCGCGCCAGCACGGTGAGCCAGCTCCAAATCGCATTTTTGTCATGGAATACCTTGATGTACCGCGCCACGCGGACCAGCGTGCCCTGCAAGGCCTCGCGCGCGGTGTCCTCGTTACCGGCGGCAACAACCAGCAGGTAGCGCCACAGGCGGTCGAAGTAAGCATCGTAAAAAGTTCGCCAGGCCATTTCGTCTCCTTCGGTCATTCGTCGCGTCAGCGCGGCAATATCCGGCGGTTGGCGCGGATGTTCACTGGCCGGCGCGGAAGACGGTTCGGACGATTGATCGTTTTCTTCCAAGTTGACGCATTTACAGACGGCTGAAATTTATTTTCCAGACTTTTCTCCCGGCGCAGCGGCTTGCGTCGGAGTCAATACCGAAAATTTCTCCGTCAATTTGTCAATTTTACCATTAACTTGGATAAGTTGATCCTGCGTAAAGCTTCGCAGGGAATTAATTTGAGCTTTCATTGTGGCAATCTCGGTCTGAGTGACGTTGGATGACGGCAGAGATTGAAGCACATTGTCAATCGTCTGCAACTGGCCCGGCTCGCCGTAAGCAATGAGCAGTTTGGTTTCCTTATGATAATTCAACTCCGGCGGCGAAGTTACGTCGGCCATTTTCCAACCGGTTTGAATGGCGGTGGTGATGTCATCCACCGTAAATCCCCGATCTAAAAAGGGCGTCAGAGAGTAGAACCGGCAGACTTTTTGAGATGACATTACCGGCGGCAACGTGGGTTTTTCGACGTGGAAATACCAGATTGAATCATCAGACAAATTTCCTGATTCCGTTTTGAAACTGTATCCGGTTCCTTGTTGTGAATAAGAGGCAAATCCCGGATTGTAAAAGCTTACATATTTCCGGCTGGCCGCTTCCAAAGCTTGAAACAATTGGGCGACATTCACATGGTTCATTTTGAGCGGCGGCAATTGCACATGGGCATCTTCATCGGAAATGATTGTATTCAACGGTTTGCCCATTGCCTTTTCAATGGCTTTGACCAGTTCCGCGGGTGTCCCGCCAGGAAAATTAAGATCAAACCTGGTCAGGGGTGGTGGCGGGTTAGCGGGCGGATTTGCCCGTTCAATGATTGTCTGCAGATGCTCTTGAAAAGTTCCTGAAGGTGGCGGCGCTTGTGGCGCAGACAATGGTTTCGGCGGCGACATCACGGGCTGGCCGAAAACTGGCGTGAGCAGCAAAGCGAGGAGGCCGACGGCAAGGCAGATGGATTTTTTCATAAGTGGCTGGTCGGTTGTGTTCTTTATACAGAGACACGCCGGCCAACGCAAAATCCTTCGCTCCCAATCAGCTGGACGTTCGCCGGACTCGAATTTCAGGGCCGGAAACAGGCTGGAAGTCTGTCCGGTTTTCAACCGCGTCAGCCAACAAATTTCTGCGCCGCGATGCTGGCGTTGTGGCCGCCGAAACCGAAGGAATTGTTAATGACGGCATTGATTTTCAGCTCGCGCGCGGTGTTGGGCACGTAATCCAGATCACATTCCGGGTCAGGCACCTGATAATTGATGGTCGGCGGGGCGATGCCATGCTTGATGGCCAGCGCGCAAACCGTCATTTCCACTGCGCCCGCCGCGCCGAGCATGTGGCCGGTCGCACCCTTGGTGGAACTGACGGCGACTTTTTTCGCACGTTCGCCGAAAACGGTCTTGATGGCCTGCGTCTCACAAACGTCACCCTGCGGGGTGGAAGTCCCGTGCGCGTTGATATAGGAAACGTCCTCGATTTTCAACCGGCCGTTGTTCAGGGCCATCTTCATGCAACGCACGGCGCCTTCGCCGTCGGGCGCCGGCGCGGTCAAATGATAAGCGTCGGCGGTGTTGCCGTAGCCAACCACTTCGCAATAAATGTTGGCACCGCGTTTCCTGGCGTGTTCCAGCTCTTCGAGCACAATCACACCCGCGCCCTCACCCATGATGAAGCCGTCACGTTCCTTATCGAAGGGACGGGAGGCATGCTTGGGATCCTGGTTGCGCCGGCTCATCGCTTTCATCGCGCAAAAGCCACCGATGCCGATGGGGACGATGGCCGCCTCCGCGCCACCCGCGAACATGATCTGCGCGTCGCCCATCTTGATGGCCCGCCAGGCTTCGCCAATGGCGTGGTTGGCGGTGGCGCAAGCCGAGCAGGTGGCGAAATTGGGGCCGCGCAAACCATAGAACATCGAGAACAATCCCGAAGCCATGTTGCTGATGAGCATCGGAATCATGAAAGGTGAAAGCCGGCCCGGACCCCGGTCGCGCAAAATTTCGAGCTGCCC
Source organism: Verrucomicrobiia bacterium (assembly GCA_035279985.1). Classification (GTDB taxonomy): domain Bacteria; phylum Verrucomicrobiota; class Verrucomicrobiia; order Limisphaerales; family UBA11358; genus UBA11358. The sequence continues at coordinate 5,353 of DATEGR010000159.1, read as the reverse complement.
GGTGGTGGTGGACAAGCCGCCGATGCCCGAGCCGATGATAACACCGATCTCGTCGCGGTTTTCATGGTCCAAGTCGAGGCCGGAATCAAGCAGCGCCTGATGCCCCGCGTAAACGCCAAATTGCGAATAACGGTCCGTGCGCCGGATTTCCTTGGGCGACGGGAACGCGGGTGTGGGGTCAAAATCTTTCACCTCGCCGGCAATTTGCGTGTCAAACGGCGACGGGTCAAAGGAATGAATCCGGTCAATGCCGCACTGGCCGGCGATCAAACTCTTCCAAAAGACATCGGGTTGATTTCCGAGCGGCGTCACCACACCAAGGCCGGTGATGACGACACGGTGGTCTGAGCCATTGCTTGCCATAAAATTTAAATGGGGCAGTTCCAGCTGGAACCAGCCGAAACTGCCCCGAAGCGTTCAAAGTCGCAACTATTTTTGCTGATGTTCCTCGATATATTTGACCACGTCGCCGACCGTCAGGAGCTTTTCCGCCTGTTCATCCGGCACTTCGATGCCGAACTCCTCCTCCAGCGCCATGATCAACTCGACCGTATCGAGCGAGTCCGCGCCGAGGTCTTCGATGAACTTGGCCTCCGGGGTGACTTGGTCCGGCTTGACGCCGAGTTGTTCAACAATGATGTCCCTTACGCGTTGGTCTATAGGTTTGTCAGCCATAAATTAAATTTAGCCCTGTCTCTATGCCATGAATGGCCAAATCGTCAAGCTCCAATCACAAAATTTTTCTTCGCCAAAACAGGTTGAAACGGGGCGGTCAGGGCGCCTTCACATCACCATGCCGCCGTCCACCGCCAGAACCTGGCCCGTGATGTAACGGGCCGCCGGGCTGGCCAGGAATACCGCGGCGCACGCAATGTCGTCGGGCTGGCCGAAACTGCCCAGTGGAATTTGCTTGAGCACGCCGGCGCGCAATTCCTCCTTCAACCCCGCCGTCATATCCGTCTCGATGAATCCCGGCGCCAGCACATTGACGGTGATGCCGCGGGCAGCCAGCTCGCGCGCCACCGACTTGCTAAAACCGATCAAGCCCGCCTTGCTCGCCGCGTAATTGCTCTGGCCTGCGTTGCCAATCAGGCCGATAACCGAGGCCACGTTGATGATTCGCCCGGAACGTTGCCGGATCAAGGCACGGCTGAATGCCTTGGTGAACAAAAACGCGCCTTTCAAATTTGTATTGAGGACGGCATCCCAATCCGCCTCGCTCATACGCATGAGCAAGCCATCACGCGTGACGCCGGCGTTGTTGACCAGAATGTCCACGTTGCCGCAATCGGCCAGGATTTTCTCCGCCGCGGCATTGACGGCAGCCGCGTCCGCCACGTCCATGGCGTGCGCCCAGGCTTTGCGGCCCAGCCCGCGCACTTCAGAGGCTACCTTTTCGGAGTTTTCCTGCGTGCGCGAAATGCATACCACGTCCGCGCCTTCGGCGGCGAATTTCAAGGCGATGGCCCGGCCGATGCCCCGGCCCGCACCGGTGACAACGGCGATTTGGTTCTCAAGCTGGCTCATGTTGGAATTGATGATTTACGATTTTCCATCGATGATTTTTGCCGCGGCCAATCATAAATCATAAATCATCAATCGTAAATTATTTCAACGCCTCCACGGTCGCTGCCAGACTCGCCACGTCCGCCACATTGAGCATGGCATCCCGCATTGCGGGATCGATCCGCTTCATAAAACCACTCAACGCCGTGCCTGGCCCGAGTTCGATAAAGTGCGTGAAGCCCTGGGCCAGCAGCGTGCGCAGGGATTTTTCCCACAGCACCGGCGATGTGACCTGCTCCACCAGCCGTTCCCGGATGCCGCTGGGCCGGCCGTGCGGCAAGGCGGTGACATTGGAAATTACCGGTACCACCGGCGACGAAATGTTGATTTTCTCCAGTTCGGCCTGCAGTTTCGGTTGGGCGCCCGCCATGAGTGGCGAATGATACGCGCCGGCAACCGGCAACGGGATCGCGCGCTTGGCACCTTTGGCTCTGGCCAACTCGACCGCTTTGGCAATTTTCTCGGTTTCACCGGAAATCACGAGCTGGCCGGGGCAATTCAGATTCGCCAAAACCACGCCGGCTTCGGCGCAAACCTCACGCGTCGGCCCTTCATCCAGGCCGATGACCGCCGCCATGCCGCCGTGCGTGGCGTTGCAGGCTTCCTGCATGAAACGGCCGCGCTGGCGCACGACCCGCAAGCCGTCCTCGAAGCTCATCGCGCCCGCGGCCGCGAGCGCCGTGAATTCACCGAGTGACAAACCGGCAGCCGCGTCAAATTCCAACGCCGGCGATTGCTCCTTGAGCAGTTGAAACGCGATCCAACCCACCAGAAAAATGCCCGGTTGCGCGTTTTCAGTTTTGATCAGTTCCGGTTCCGGCCCGCTGAAGCAAATGGAAGCGAGATCGTAACCAAGCGCGGCGTTGGCGCGGCCGAACCAGGTTTTGGCGGTGGGAAATCTTTCGGCGAGGTCTTTGCCCATGCCGACCGCCTGCGCACCCTGCCCGGCAAACAACAATGCAGTTTTGCTCATAGCGACCGGGAACTAAACACGAATTCGGGTCGCGATGAAAGCAGAGATTTCGCTGTCAGCGCTGATAAGTTCCCATGAGTTGCCCTTCGGCCAGGACATGACCGTCCATCGCCTTGAGCAATTCCTTCCTGGTCGCGTCGGCGTTCAAAGTGAGCGTTGTGTCGAGCGCGTAAATTTTAAAAAAGTAACGGTGCGGTTTGCCGGGCGGGGGGCAGGGACCGCCATAGCCGGTCTGGCGGAAATCGTTGATGCCTTGTTTCGACCCGTCGGGAAGTTCCGGCACTGGCGGTGTGGTTTCGGCAAGCGCGGTCGAGGTCGCCGGCAGGTTGTAAATTACCCAATGCACCCAGGTGCCCACCGGCGCGTCGGGATCGTCGGCAATGAGGGCGAAACTTTTGACGCCGGCGGGCGCGTTCGTCCATTGCAACGGCGGCGATATATTCGCTCCGGTGCAGGTAAATTTATCAGGAATTGGCTGGCCGCCGGCAAACGCAGTACTGGTGATCTGGATGCTCATAACTGGCTCCTTTGCACTTTTGGTATCATTGGCGCAACTGGCCGCGACCAGGCAGAACCAGGCCGCGGCAAAGCAGAAACTCCTTCGCGCGTTCATGCCCGGATTCTGGCGTGCGCGCGCCACTTGTTCAAGCGCGCCGTTTCAGTTTAAGCTGAGCGGGTGACGGTCCTCGAAGCGATTCAGAAAAGTGCGGATTTTCTGGGCAGAAAAGGCGTTGAATCGCCGCGCCTGCAAACCGAGCTGCTGCTCGCGCATCTCTTGAAAATGCCGCGCATGAAATTGTATCTGAACTTTGAGCGCGCTCTGACCACGGCGGAAACGAACACGTTGCGCGAATTCATCAAGCGCCGCGGCCAACGCGAACCGCTTCAACACATCATTGGTTCCACCTCGTTTTGCGGACTGGAAATGGCCGTGAACCGCCACGCGCTCGTGCCGCGGCCTGAGACGGAATTGCTCGCCGAAGCCGGCTGGCAATTTTTGGCGGAGCGCCGGTCTCCGGCCCGACGCGATGTTTCAGAACGCGCCGGGTCGGAGACCGGCGTTCCGACTGCGCTGGATCTCGGCACCGGCACCGGTTGCATCGCAATCACGCTGGCCCTGAAATGTCCGGAGGCGAAAATCACGGCCACCGATAATTCGGCGGACGCGCTGGCGCTGGCCAGAGAAAACGCCGTGCGAAACGGCGTCGCCGACCGGATTGAATTTTTGCAGGGCGATGGCTTTGCGCCGTTGCAATCCGCAGGACAGGCTGCCAGCCCGTCTCCAACCAAAAATTCAGACGCAGGCAAGCTGCCTGTCCTGCTGTTCGATCTGATTATCAGCAATCCGCCCTACATTCCGTCCGCCGAAATCGCCACGCTCCAGCCGGAAGTGCAGGATTTTGACCCGCGTTCGGCTCTGGACGGCGGCGCGGATGGCCTGGATTTTTATCGGATGTTTTCGATGCAAGCGAAACCGTTTTTGAAACCGGATGGCCAGCTTATGCTGGAATTCGGCGATGGCCAGGCCGAAGCCGTCCAGAGGATTTTCGAAGCTGAAAAGTGGATTGTCGAGGCGGTCAAGGAGGACTACTCTCACCGCGCCAGAGTTTTGATTGTGCGACGCTGAAAAACATTTGCCATAGATGAACACGGATAAACACAGATTTTATACGGGCTTTCTGTCACCGGTTTTTTTTATCCGTGCCCGTCCGTGCCCATCCGTGGTCGAATGAATTCACATGGAAAGCTTTTTGATCAAAGGCGGTGTGCCGTTACAGGGCGAGGTTGCCATCAGCGGCAGCAAAAATGCCGCGTTGCCCATCATGGCAGCGGCATTGCTGACCGATGAACCCTGCGTCATCCGGGGCGTACCCGAATTGAGCGACACGCGGTTCATGGCGCGGATTCTCGAATCGCTCGGCGCGGAAATGAAGTTTGAGCGCGGCACGCTGACGGTTCATGCGCGCAAAATACAAGGCTACGCGGATTATGACCTCGTCCGCAAAATGCGCGGCTCGATTTGCATCATGGGCCCGTTGCTCGGCCGGCTGAAAAAAGCGCGGGTGTCGCTGCCGGGCGGCTGCGTCATCGGCGCGCGGCCCATTCATTTGCACTTGAAAGGTTTCACGGCCTTGGGCGCCAAAATCAAAATTGAGGGCGGCTATGTTGCCGCGGCCGCGAAACAGCTGGGCGGAACCGTCATGTTTCTCGGGGGCCGCGCCGGCTCGACGGTGCTCGGCACGGCCAACGTAATGATGGCAGCGACGCTGGCCACAGGCGTGACGGTCATTGAGAGCGCGGCGTGTGAGCCGGAGGTCGTGGATTTGGCGGGTTTCCTGAACGCGATGGGCGCGAACATTTCCGGTGCGGGCAGTCCGACCATCACCATTACCGGGGTCAGGAAACTGCACGGCGCGGAGCATGAAGTCATTCCCGACCGGATTGAAACGGCAACTTTTGCCATTGCCGCTGCCGCGACGAACGGCGAGGTCATCCTGAAAGGGGTGCGGGCAGATCATCTGCATGCGGTGACCGACAAATTGAGCGAGGCGGGCGTGGCGATAGAACGGTGCGGCGAGAATTTGCGCGCGCGCCGACGCGGCCAACTAAAAGCAGCAGACCTGACGACACTGCCGTATCCGGGTTTCCCGACGGATGTGCAAGCGCAGATGATGTCGCTGTTGGCGCTGGCGCCGGGCATCAGCATCATCACGGAACGGATTTTTGAATCGCGTTTCATGCACGTGAGCGAACTGGCGCGGCTGGGCGCGGACATTGAGATCGAAGGACCGAGTGCCATCGTGAAAGGCGGAC
>DATEGR010000158.1:0-7152 GCA_035279985.1 Verrucomicrobiia bacterium | reverse complement strand
CAGACACAGACGCCGGGGCCGATGGCGAAAAAGACCATGAAACTGAACAGGCAAATGGCGGTGAGCCAGCCGTTCTGCCGGCCGGAAACCGGTGTGACGAGCGCGGCGTCAATCTTGAGCGGCGCGACGCGCGCAGCGTCCAGATTGGCGAAGGGATTCTTGAAAAAGGCGATGACTTTGTTGGCCGGCACACAATCGGCACGCGAGATTTCAATCGGCCGGGCCGTCGCGTCTTCCGAGCGCACAGGCGGAATGGCCGCCTGAAAACCGCCGTAGGAATAGATGACCACCAAGGACAGCGGAGTTGAAGCGTTGGCGGACGGTCCGGCCAGGAGTTTGGCAGCGGTGTTTTGATTGAACGCCAGCCTGAGGGTTTGATTGGTCGTGACCATCGCCTGCATGGTGTCTTTGCAATCCACGCGCAATTTTTCCGTCTTATGAAATAACAAGCCAACGCAGACGAGCGACACGATGACGCCCGCGCTGCCGAGCGAGAGCAAAAATTTCCGGCCTTTGCGATCCACCAAAACGACGGCGCCAATCGTGACCAGAAAATTCACAACGGTAAAAAGCAGATAGCCCAGGTGGGCCTGGCTGTCGCCCAGCCCCGCCTGGATGAGGATGGTCGCGTTGTAGCCGATGATGGAATTGATGCCGGTGGCCTGGTTGCAAGCCAGGATGACGCAGGCCAGCAGAAAAGGAGCCACGTACTTGCGGCGGAGCAAGGATTCCCTGGCGCGCGCGCCCGCCGATTTGGCTGCTTCCGCGGCAATCGTTTCCTCCATTTCCTGCAACTCGAAATCTGCCTGTTCCTGCGAACGTGACCGGAGCAGCGCGACGCGCGCGGCATCCTTTTGGCCGCGCCGGAACAGCCAGCGCGGGGATTCGGCCACCAGGAAACTGCCGGCCACAAACAAAATCCCCGGCGGCAATGAAACCCAGAAGATACTGCGCCAGGCGATGTTTTTGGCCGCGAACAGTTTTTCCGGGTCGCCGAGTCCGGCCACCTCGTCCACGCGATGGCTGAAATACAGGCCGATGAACGCCGCGGCGACGATGCCCAGTGTCAGCAACCATTGAAAGATGCCGGTGCCCTTGCCGCGATTGGCCGCTTCCAGGCATTCGGCCAGATAGAGCGGCACGACGACGCCGATCAATCCGGCGCTGATGCCCTGCAACAACCGGCCCAAGACCAGCGGCCAGTAACCGTGCGCCAGGGCAATCACCGGAATGCTGATGACAAAAAGGATGCCGCTCAACCACATCATCTTCTTCCGACCCAGCGAATCGGACAGCAGGCCGGCAAATAAAGTGGAGATCACGCTGCCGAGCAGGACCGCGGCCACAACGAATGACAACTGTCCCGCGCTTAATCCCGATGTGGCTTCCAGATAAGGCAGCGCGCCGGAAATGATGCCGACGTCCACTCCGTAAAGCAGCCCGCCGAGTCCGGCGACGAGCAGGAGAAAGCGATTGTACCGCGTTTTTGCCGGGTCCTGGTTTCCGTTCACGTTCTTTTTGCCAAATCAATCGTCAAAAGCGAAATTCTCACCGCGCCAGATTAAGCAGGTTGGCCGGATTTTCGGTGGCGCTGATTTGTTTTCCGCCGCCGAACACATTTTCGCTGCGGCCATTCTTCCACCGCCCAAGGCGGTAGAGTGTGGCAAACGCGAAATGGGGAGCCGCGCCCCCTTGACCGCCGACCAATTCGGCGCCGCGCCGCACGTTGTCCTGCAACCACGCAGGCAGGCGCAGGTGATAGGGGTTGCGCTCCACCTCGCCGGCATGAAAGGACAGCGCAGCCAGCAAATCCGCCACGTCTTCCGCACTGGACTCGACCATCAGGTTCGGCGACGGCGAAGGCGCCCAATATTCGGTTTCAATCACCAAACAGTGAAAATCAGCCGGCATGGATTTCAAGGCGTCTCTGACCAGAAAATGGGTGCCGGTGTGCGTGCTGTTCCAGTCCTGTTCGTGCGGAACGAAGATCACCATTGGTTGATGCTTGTGCAGAATCGCCGCGATCACCTTTACCGAATCCGACCAGCGTTGGGCATCACCCGTCCGGGCTGCGAGGTTGATCTTTTCCAGGCCGTTGGGCGCCGTTTGTTCAACTTCAAAACCCAGCCAGTCGCAGGCGCTCTTCAATTCCTGCCAGCGGGGTTGTTGTCGCTCTCGATTGCTGCCTTGGGTCACCGCGACGTTGATAATCCGCATTCGCGCTTCGCGCATCAGGCGGAGCGCAAACCCGCCGATGAGACATTCATCATCCGGGTGGGGGGAAAAAATCAACACCTTGGGGGCGTCTGTCGGCGGTTTGGATTGGTTGGGTGGAGGAATGCCGCCCAAGGACAGCGATCTCCCCGTCTCAATGAGTTTGGCAAAGGAGACCACAAAATCACGGTGAGGATTCATTGTAATGGCAGCTTAATGACAGGCACAATTTTTCACAGAAAGTTCCTGTTCATTCAACCCCCCAATTTAGGGGGTTGTTACTAGTGGCGCATTAGATGACAATTAATCTGAACAGAGACCTTTGTGATGCGGAGGCCAATGTTTGATTTTGCCACAATAACTTTATGGAAGTCGTCATTCAACCAAATGCGGACATCGCCACGGACCTGGTAGCGCAGGTTATCGCCAACGAATTGCGGGCCAACCCGCGCCTGGTGATCGGGTTGGCCACGGGTCGCACGATGGAATCGGTATATGCCCGGCTGGTGCAGATACACCGGAAAGAAGGCCTGGATTTCTCGGCCTGCCATACTTTCAACCTGGATGAATATGTCGGACTGCCGGGCAGCCACCGTAATTCCTACCGGCATTACATGAACCACAATTTGTTCCTGAACGTGAACGTGGATTTGCGAAACACGCATTTGCCGGACGGCGCCGCGCCTGACATCGAAGCTGAATGCGAACGTTACGAAAAGCTCATTGCGCAATGCGGCGGCATTGATCTGCAGTTGCTGGGCATAGGGTTGGCCGGACATTTGGGCTTCAACGAGCCGGTTTCGTCGCTGCACTCGCGCACGCGGATCAAAGTGCTTTCGCCGGTGACGCGCGCGCAAAATGAGCCGTTGTTCACGCCGCCCGATGAAATGCCGCGCCGCGCCATCACGATGGGAGTGGGAACGATAGTTGAAGCACGCCGCTGTCTGCTGCTCGCAACCGGCGAGGACAAGGCCGAGATTGTCGCGCGGGCGATTGAAGGCCCGGTGACGAGCATGATTTCCGCCACGGCATTGCAGTTTCATCCACATTGTACGGTGGTGCTGGACGAAGCGGCCGCCAGCCGGCTGCAGGAGGCGGATTATTACCGATGGACTTTTGAGAATGAACCGCAGTGGCAGTCTTGCTTCAATGAATCAAACGCTTCCGGTCTGAACGGCAGTCCGGTTAAACCGGAGCGGCGAAAGCGAGTCATCACCCCGGTTTAGGGCAGCAAATTATTTAATTGAACTATCCGGCTGGTCTGCGATTTTAGAAAAGGAAAACATTGAAGTAACCTGTTGAATGTTTTCTAATCAAGAAAAGCTACGGCGATGAAACCCGCGCCTATGCCACATCGAAGCAAATCGGCTCAAAAGTCCGGGCTGGCCCATTCCTCGGTCGCACCATCCGCTGTCACTTTCCCCACGCACTCGGGACCATCAGGAAAAGGTCAGCCGGAAAACAGCCATCTCGCAAAGAATGCGCTCTACTGGCGACAACGTTTGCTTTTGCGTCGGTATCATTTTCCGGCTGTTATAGGATCGGAGGCGGATCTATCCGTGCGTATTGATCATGCCGGCGCGGGTTTTTTTTTCCCGCTCGGCACCCCGGATGCGGAAGTCGCTGCTGCCAAGGCGTGCCAAATTTTTCAGTTGGTGGCGAAACAAGGCTGGTCAGCCGTGCGCCGGCGTTTCTCGCGCGAACTCATTTTGGCCTTCGAGTGGTGCACGAATCCGGTTTTGTGGACTTATACCACGATTCACACCCTGGTGGGCGAACCTGCTGAACGAGAGGCGGATTTGTCGCAGGCTAATCCCAACCGGCAACGCATATTAGTGGTGGAAGCGGACGTCGGCATCCGTCGGGCTTTGTGCTGGAGCGTCAGTCAGCAGCCCGGCTTTGTCAGTGTCCCTTGTGACTCGACGGCAGCTTTCACGCATGCACTGGAAGTTCACAAGCCCCGCTTGGTTCTCTTGAATCGCAATCTGGCCGGACCCATTGGTTTCAAAACAGCCGGCGTCATCAGCCGGATTCAACCCGAAGTGCCCGCCCTCGCTTACTCGGTTTATGCGGATGGCGACCAGATGTTTACCTCCACACCTGGCGGGGCCGCAGGTTATATGGTCAAGCGGGTGATGCCAGATCGCTTGCTGGAGCCTATCCTCAAAGTCACGGGCCGATCGGAGTTGATAACGGAAGATTTCCTGCTGCGCGTCAAATACTATTTTCAGGAATTACTGCAACTGCGCCCCGATCATAACAACCAGGCCATGCTCAAGTTGACGCACCGCGAGCGGGAGGTGATGGAGCTTCTCAGTAAAGGTTGCGTGGACAAGGAAATCGCGCAGGTCATGGGCATCAGCGTCTGGACGGTACATGGTCACATCAAAAATATTTTTGAACGACTCCAGGTGCGTACCCGCACGGAAGCAGTCATCCATTACCTGGAAAAGTGATGAACGAGAAATGCAGGGATTTCAATGAATTGACCGAATTGGATTTGGCCGGTCTGAATCCGACTTCCAGTTCTGCAGCAGGTTCTACGAAATCTGACGCCGACATTAATTAAATATCCCACAGCTTCACCACCACCAATCCGGTGATGACCAAATAGGGTATGTATATCGTAACAAACTACAGTGTTGCGGTCTTGTTCTGCGTAGTGACCATGATCTGCTGGGGGTCCTGGGCCAACACTCAAAAGCTGGCCAGCAAGGCGTGGCGATTTCAGTTGTTCTATTGGGATTATGCCATTGGCGTGCTGGTACTGTCGCTGATCCTGGCGTTCACCCTGGGCAGCATTGGAAACGCGGGGCGCGGGTTTCTGCCTGACCTGCAACAAGCGGAAGGACGCTGGCTCGGCTCGGCCTTTCTGGGTGGGGTTATCTTCAATTTATCCAATATCCTCCTGGTCGCCGCGATTGACATCGCCGGTTTGGCCGTGGCTTTTCCGGTCGGGGTTGGGCTGGCGCTGACGTTGGGGGTTATCACAACTTACCTGGCCAAGCCGGCAGGCAACGTCGCGCTGCTGGCGCTGGGGGTGGGAGGCGTGGTGGTGGCGATCATTTTAGCGGCGATGGCCTACAGCCGTCTGGCTTCGAAAAATCGGAAGATGCCGTTCAAAGGCATTGCCTTGTCGGTCGCGGCGGGCGTCCTGATGGGCTTTTTCTACAGTTACGTGGCCAGGGCAATGGGCGAGATCCAGGTGCAAGGAGCGGACGCGACCTTGGAGGCGGGCAAGCTCAGTCCTTACACGGCGATCGTGCTGTTTTCCTGCGGCGTGCTGGTGTCGAATTTTGTGTGGAACACCATTGCCATGGTCAAGCCCTTTCACGGCGAGCCGGTGCCGCTGACGGATTATTTCACCAAAGGCAATGCGCGGCTGCACGGTGTCGGTATTTTAGGGGGGATCATTTGGAATTTGGGGATGTCGCTCAGTATTATTGCCAGCCACGCGGCGGGCCCGGCGCTGTCCTATGGTTTGGGCCAGGGGGCGACGCTGGTGGGGGCGTTGTGGGGCGTTTTTGTCTGGAAGGAGTTCAAAGAGGCGCCTCCCGGAACGGGCAAGTTGCTGGCGGCGATGTTCTTTTTCTACCTGCTGGGGCTGGGAATCCTGATTACCTCAAGACTGTGAGCCTCAAAGTTATGAGCAAAATTGTCGTGGTTGGCAGTTCGAATACAGATTTGATCATCAAATTGGATCGCATTCCGCGCCCGGGCGAAACTGTTTTGGGAGGTGAATTCAGCACGGCGGCCGGTGGCAAGGGGGCCAACCAGGCAGTGGCGGCCGCCAGGGCCGGAGGCGGGGTGACTTTCATCGCGCGCGTGGGATGCGATTCGATGGGAGAGCAGGCCATTGCCGGTTTTGTCCGCGACGGGATTAACGTGGACTACATTGTCCGGGACAAAGCCAAACCCTCCGGCGTCGCTCTCATCTTTGTCGCCCAGGACGGGGAGAACAGCATTGCCGTGGCTTCCGGAGCGAATGAAAGATTGTCGCCAACCGATGTGAAGCGGGCGGCGAAAGTAATTTGCGGCGCGCGTGTTCTGGTTCTCCAATTGGAAACACCACTCAACACCGTCCGGATGGCGGCTGAACTTGCGGCCAAGGCTGGCGTGAAGGTTCTGCTCAATCCCGCGCCCGCCCGGAAACTTCCCGACACACTGCTCAAACAGGTTGACTTGCTTACCCCAAATGAAGGCGAGGCCGAAATGCTTACCGGCATCAGAGTGCGCGACCGGAATGCGGCTGCCAGGGCCGCCAAGGCCCTTCTCGCGCGCGGTGTGGAAAACGTAATTATTACCATGGGATCGCGCGGCGCATTTGTGGCCGGAAGAGAAGTCCGGCAGATGATTCCCGCTTACAGGGTCAAGGCCGTGGATACCACGGCAGGCGGCGATGTTTTTAATGGCGCTCTGGCGGTCGCGTTGGCTGAAGGCCGGTCATTACTTGAAGCCGCGCGTTTTGCCACTGCGGCGGCGGCAATTTCGGTTACTCGCCTGGGAGCGCAGACCTCCGCGCCCACGCGTCTCGAAATCAATAAATTATTCCCTGCGTCTGCCAAATGATGCGACTGACCGTGGTGTGAGCATGAATTCAACAACCCGCCTTGCCGGCTATAGGTTTTCGCTGCCGCTGGTTGCACCGGTGATATTTCTTTGCGCTGTTGTTTTGATGATTTTCGTTCCGCGCACACAGGCGGCGGCCACCGAGCCATATGGCTTGAGTGCCATGTCCGAATTCTATCGTTTGCCCTGGCTGAAATTGGACACCCTGGGAGGAGGTCAGTCCAGTTATGACCGTTCTGGCGGCAACACCGACCATAATAATTTTCTTTACGTCACCAACACAGGAAACGTGCTCCTGTATCTAAATGGGCCGGGCACGGTCTATCGGATGTGGTTCACCGGTTTCAATGGAGCAACCGACTGGATCCA
>DATEGR010000157.1:0-4777 GCA_035279985.1 Verrucomicrobiia bacterium | reverse complement strand
TGAAGGTGGCGCGCTGTTAATCAATGATGCGCGGCTGATTGAGCGGGCGGAAATTATTCGAGAAAAAGGGACCGACCGCAGCCGTTATTTTCGAGGACAGGTGGACAAATATTCGTGGGTGGACATCGGTTCAAGCTATGTGATGAGTGACGTACTGGCGGCTTTCCTCTACGCCCAGTTGGAAGTGTGGCAAAAAATCCAGGCCCAGCGGCAGCGCGTTTGGAAATATTACGACCGGCACCTGCGCGACTGGTCGCCGGAACGCGGGATTGGCTGCCCCGTCGTGCCGGCCGATTGCGAGCAATCCTGCCACATGTATTACCTGATCATGCCATCCCTGGAAAAGCGCCAGGCACTTATTGCCTTCCTGAAATCCCGCGGCATTCTCGCGGTATTTCATTACGTGCCGCTCCATCTTTCCCCCATAGGCCGGCGCATGGGCGGCAAAAGCGGGGGTTGCCCCGTGAGCGAGCAGAAAAGCGAGCGTCTCGTCCGGCTGCCGTTTTACAACAGTCTCAGCGAGGCCGAACAGGACCAGGTGATCGCCGCCGTCAAACAATTCCAACCATGAAAGTGGTTGAAAGACTTTCATCGGTTCTGAACCGGCCGGCCGGTTACCGCCTCTTCCGGCGCATCGTGGGTGGGGAGTCCGTCTGGCGAATCTATCTCGCGGAGTACGTGAAACCGGCTCCCGGAGACCGGACCCTCGACCTGGGATGCGGACCGGCGGACGTTCTGGATTTTCTTCCGGCGGTCAACTACACGGGCCTCGACATCAGCCCGCAATACATCGAAGCAGCGAAGAAGCGCTACGGTTCGCGCGGGCGTTTTCTCTGTGGTGATGTGGGCGTGGCGACGCTCGAAGCGGAACGAGGCAATTTTGACCTGGTTCTGGCGACGGGCGTGCTCCACCACTTGGATGACGCGCAGGTAACCAGGTTATTTGATCTGGCGCGCCGGGTTTTGCGTCCAACCGGACGCCTGATCACTTTCGACGGGTGTTATGTGCCCCGACAGTCACGCGTGGCGCGTTGGTTGCTGGCCAGGGATCGCGGGAAATTTGTCCGTTCGGAGGAGGATTACCTGAGGTTGGCCTCGGCGCATTTCGCGAAAGTGGAACCTTATCTCAGGCACGACCTGCTGCGCGTGCCTTATACCCACCTGATCCTGCGATGTTCCAGCCCGGTTTCCGCAGGTGACCAGCAGAGTCATGGCGGGCCGGAATTATAACCTGAAAACCGCACGACGGAGATGTTCTCCAGGCCATTGACCGGTCCCGGCACAGGAATTGGTTGGGCCTGTTCATGCAAGGCCTGCTCCAGCAGCAGCGCCGCCACTTGCTGGTTCCACCAATACAAATAAGCTCCCACCCACCACTTGGTCGGCATCTTTGATGGCGGGGGCGGCGGCGGTATTCGCGCGGGCGACTCCCTGGGCCGCACCAGGGGTGTACTCCCTAACAACCAGACATTTTTGCCGTTGCGCAAGGTGCTGGTGATCTCTTGCAACACGGGGGCCATCGCCTCCGGCTGGCTCATTTTTTCCATCACCAGGTCATTGCGATGTACCTCATGCGAGTCAATCGGAGGCACGGTCACCCAGGGGGTCTGGCCGTGATAATATCGGTTAAACGTGATTCCCTCCCACGCATCTTCCACCACAATCAGGTCGTTGGCCGAGGCTTTCTGGGCGAGCCAGGCGGCAATCAGGTCCACGTTGCTCCGCCGTACATGAGCTTCCTCCCAGGCCGGTCTGGCGCTGAAGCTGATCATCAACACCATGGCGCCAATGCGTAACAGCCCCCACGGACGCAACGCCGGCCAGTTCGCACCGACAATTCCGTCGAGCGAAACGGCGCAGAGGGCGAGCATTTCAAGATAATACCACGGTTCCATGAACGAGTGTAACTTCACCAGAAAAGCGAAGCATCCCGCGATCCCGAGCAGCATGCTGACGACACAGAACAATGCGAGATCAGGTCGGGCCGAGCCGGCGCTCGTCACGCCCGTTCCCGGGTTCTGCGTCTGAGGCCCGCGCCGCCACTGCATGGCGACGGCGACGACCAATCCGACCAACAACAACTCCAGCCAAAACCAGATCTGCGGACCATGGAGGCCGAAGAGGTCGGCACTGCTCCGGGCCGCCAGGGTGTCGCACAGTCCATTCCAGAGGATTGAGAATTTGAAAAACGGTATCCGAATCAGGGGCAAGTAGGCCGAACCCTGGCGGATGATGGGCAGGTATATCATCAGGGATGCGCCGGACACGATCCCGATCCCCACCAGTGACCAAAGTGTCTTCCATTGCCGCCGGCGAACCGCCACCATGGCCCCGCCGGCCAGCATGGCACACAGGAAGAGCGCATCAAAATAGACACACTGCGCAAACAGCAGGCAGACCAGGGCAGCCCAAAGGACCCGCGACTTCGTGGGCGACTCCAGCACCCGCCAGATCAATCCGAAGCTGAGCACCAGCAGGCAACTCGCCAGACCGTAAGCACGATTCGCTCCCACGATGAAGAAGAATGCCGGCAGACTGCCCAGCAAGGCGATGCTCAGGATGGGCGAGCGTCCCCCAATCCAACGCAGGCACAACCACAGCGATGCGAGAAAGAGCAAACCCACGCACAACCCCAAAACGCGAATGCCCGCGTCGCTATCCGTCAGGCCCAGGGCGCCACCGAGACGCAACAGCAAAGGCCAGAGCGGCGGAAAAGATTCAAACGGCAGGTTGTTCCACATGTCCTTCAGCGAGGGCATTTGCGCCACGTTAAAGGTGTTGGTTTCGTCACGCCAAAGCGGTCCTGCATTCATCGCCGTCAGAACCAGCAGGATGGCTGAGAACGCGGTGCCGATCAGCGCGGCGGCAGTTTCTACCCCGGGTTTTGGCAGTGGCTTCAATGACATGGGCTTGAGATTGACCGACCGGGCTGTGACGCGTCAATTACCGACTCGGAACCGTTGTGTCAAATTCTTGTTCGCCATCCCGGCCCATTAAATCGCCAGCAGCAGTTTCTTGATTTCCTTTAAACGCGCCCGGGCGTCCTTTTTTGTAAGACGCGGGAATTTGCCGCCGAGCGTGATGAAATCACCGTGGCGCGTGAGCATCAACTTGTCGTCCTTCACTTCGATGGCGGTCACGGATTTTTCGGCGGCGAGAATTTTCAGTTCGGCCACGAGCAGCAATAATTCCACCGGGGGAGGCAATGGTCCAAAACGGTCACGCAGTTCCTTCTGCAGGTTTTTCAGCGCGATGGTTTCGTTGACCTGCGCCAGTTTGCGGTAGATTTCAATGCGATGCTGCGGCTCGGTAGCATAGTTGTGGGGCAAAGCAGCATGGTGGGGCGAGCGTCCCCGCGAGCCGCTTGAACCAGCACCGCCCGGCTCGTCAGTAGCCTCGTCCCACCGACTGTGTTGACTGCCGGTTGCTGCTGGCGGCCGACTACTGACAGCGGACTGATCCAGAAAATCCAATTTCACACTCACTTCCACGCGGGGCCTGATTTTCTCGCCTTTTAGCGACGAAACACTTTGCTTGAGCAACTGGCAATAAAGCTCGAAACCGACCGCGGTGATATGGCCGCTTTGTTCCGCACCGAGCAGGTTGCCGGCGCCGCGGATTTCCAGGTCGCGCATGGCGATTTTAAACCCGCTGCCAAGCGTGGAGTACTGCCGGATGGCGCTGATGCGTTTGCGCACGTCGGTGAGCAGGCTGACATGGCGCGGCAACAACAGGTACGCGTAAGCCTGGTGCTTGTAGCGCCCGACGCGGCCGCGCAATTGGTAAAGGTCGCTCAAACCGAAACGATCGGCGCGGTCAATAATGATGGTGTTCGCGTTCGGAATATCCAGGCCGCTCTCGATGATGGTCGTGGAGAGCAACACGTCCGCTTCACCATTGACGAATTTCGTCATGACCTCTTCCAGCTCGTCCGCGTCCATCTGGCCGTGACCCACCACCAGGCGCGCGCGGGGCAGGAGCCGTTTCAACCGGTCGGCCATCGTCTGGATCGTCATCACCCGGTTGTGCAGAAAGAAAACCTGGCCGCCGCGGTTCAATTCCCGCTGGATGGCATCGCGGATGACGCGCTCGTCGAATTGGGTAACGATGGTCTCAACCGGCAGCCGGTCGTGTGGCGGTGTCTGGATGGTGCTCATGTCGCGCGCGCCGGTCAGCGCCAGATAAAGCGTGCGGGGAATCGGTGTGGCGCTCAGCGTCAGCACATCCACGAGGGTGCGCAGGCGCTTGAACTTTTCCTTGTGCAACACGCCGAAGCGCTGTTCTTCGTCAATCACCACCAGGCCGAGGTCTTTGAAGGTGATATCGTTCTGAATCAGCCGATGCGTGCCAATGACGATGTCCACCCCGCCATTCGCCAAATCCTGCACGACCCGCTGTTGCTCCCGCCGGGTGCGGAAGCGCGAAAGCAATTCGATGCGGACGGGATAATCCGCCATGCGCTCGCGGAACACGTTAAAATGCTGTTGCGCGAGCACGGTGGTGGGCACAAGCACGGCGACCTGTTTGCCGTCCATCACGGCCTTGAACGCGGCCCGGATGGCCACTTCGGTCTTGCCAAAGCCGACGTCGCCGCAAATCAGGCGGTCCATCGGTTTGGGTTTTTCCATGTCGGATTTGGTTTCCCGAATCGCGCGCCACTGATCGGGGGTTTCCTCAAAGATGAAGGCGCTCTCGAATTCGCGCTGCCACGGAGCGTCGGACTTGAACGCATGGCCGGCTTGCGATTCGCGCGCAGCCTGGATCTGAAGCAATTCGG
>DATEGR010000156.1:0-10283 GCA_035279985.1 Verrucomicrobiia bacterium | reverse complement strand
TAGACACATCCGACCTTATCAGCTAAATGTTGGCCCCATGTTTTTTGGCGCGAACTCTGGCAGATCGGTTCTTTTGGACGGAAGTGTGCGCCGGTCCGTTCTCCTTTGTTTGCTGATTCTCCTGGCTTCGCCTTTCACGGGCCGGGCGCTTCCCAAACGGCTGGTCCTGGGCCTGGACGGCATCGCCTACCGCGACATGCGGGCCCTGCAACAAGGTGTCGTGAGCACAAATATCTGGGGAAGACCATTCCGCCGGCAGGCGTTCTCTTCCAGCGAAGGCTACTTTCCAGCCAGCCGTCTGGTCTCGACGTTTCCGTCCACGAGCGACGTCGCGTGGACTGACATTTTCGGCGACCGCCCGCTACCCGGTTATCAACGCACCTATTTCAGCGCGGCGGCGAATTCGCAAATTGTCATCAACGGCATCACCACCACCATGGAGCACGAGAGCCAGATGAACTGGCAATTGGAAAACAACATGTTTCGCACCATGGGGTACGTCTATCCGGTCCACACATATGAACTCGAGATCCACGAAGCCCTCAGAAACTTTTGGAACGACACAGACAACCAAGGCAGCTATTACGTCTATATTCGCGCCACGGACGACGCCCAGCACCTGGACCGCGATGTCTTTGACATGCTCTGCGGACTGGATAACCAGCTTCAGGCCATGCGTGACCGCTATCGGAAGCAGGAGGGGCGCGACCTGCAAATCCTGATTCTCTCCGACCACGGACACAATCATGCCGGGTCGTTCAAGCGCGTGGCGGTCCGGTCTTTCCTGGAAAAGGCCGGATACCAGATTACGAAATCCATCAGGAACCCCAGGGACGTCGTCCTGCCCACCACCGGCATTGAAGATTGGGTGGAAATCCATAATGCGCCCGCCGCCACCACCGCGCTCGTGCCGCTGCTCACCCACCTGGAAGGCGCGGATCTCGTAACCGGCCGGATCCCGGACCAGCCCAATCATTTTCTGGTCATGAATTCCAGGGGTGAAAGTGCCGATATTGACTGGAATCGGGCCAACAACACCTACCGCTATTCCATGGAGAAAGGGGATCCCCTCAATTATCAACCTGTCATCGAGACGCTGACCCGCGAGAAGCTGCTGGACGCCGATGGTTTTGCCGCCGCCGACGCCTGGGTGGCGGTCACCCTGACCAATCATTATCCGCTGGCGCTGGAGCGGATTGTCCGCGGCCTGACGCGGGTCACGCTCAACCCGGCGACGATTCTGATCAGCTTGAACAACGGTTACGTTCACTGTGGCTTCCTGATGCAGAAGGGCGCAGACCTGTCCACCTTCAGCAGTACCCACGGCGCGCTGGACAATCTCAACTCGGACGGCATGGTGTTGAGCAATTTTACGCCCACCCGCGACACTGCCAGCGACCGGGTCGCCGGACTATTTGATAATTTCTCCGATGTGCGTAATTTTCGCGCCGAGGAGAACGGTGCCGAACTGGTCACCAAAAACGAACAGGCCCTGACACGGATCGTGCATGAGCCGTTTGACGCAGATTACCAGGTGCTGTCAGGCAATGACGTTTACCTCCGGGTCTGGTCGCCGCAACTGGCGCACCTGGACATCAATGCTCCGGTGCATGTAACGATTGAGAAGGTCAACCATTTTCCAAACCCGCAAAACCACCGTTTGGCTCCCGGGCCGGCGGCGGCGCTGGGGCGGCACCTGACCTTCAATCAGCCGGTTGCCTTTTCGGACCCGCCCGCTTACGAACGGGTCTATGCCCTTCCGTCGGATTTGATTCTTAAACCGTTGACCGAGTACCGGATTTCAGGGTGGATCCGCGGCCACAGCAAAAGTCTTAACCTCTTTGAATTCGATTTTCATACCGACGGCCAGGGCCGACCGGTCGCTTACTGAGATCTGGAGCCGGGCCGGACATTGGTTGGCCATTTATTTTCCTTCGCTTTCGGCGCGGAGAATTTTTACACTTCGGCATGGTTCACGTTGGCATTGGCTACGACGTCCACGCGCTGGTCGCGGGGCGCAAGCTCATTCTTGGCGGCGTCGAGATTCCGCACGCCAAGGGCCTCGATGGCCATTCGGACGCCGACGCGCTCATGCATGCCATTTGCGATGCGATTCTCGGCGCACTGGGGGAACCGGACATCGGCCACTTTTTTCCGAATTCCGATCCGCGCTGGAAAAACGCGCCCAGCAAAATTTTTCTGGAGGAAGCCGCACGCATCATCGCGCTGCGGCCGGGAAAAATCGTGAACGTGGACGCAACCCTGATCGCGCAGGAACCGAAACTTTACCCGCACATTGCGGAAATGAAACGGCACATCGCCACCGCGCTCGGCATCCCGGAGAAGCATATCGGCATCAAGGCCACGACCAACGAGCACCTGGGTTTTATTGGCCGCGAAGAGGGTATTGCCGCGATGGCCGTGGCGAGTATCAACCTGGATTAATGGATGGATGGATCTTTGGATGAATGAATTCCAAGCGACCATCTCCTGGCACCAATCCATAATTCCAACAATCCACTTATCCATCGAAATCCCATGCCCAAGGCTGAAATCAGTTGGAGACGGGTCACCGACGACGGCGTAAAGCTGCAAATTTACGCGCAACGCGTCGGTCGGGAATGGATTTTCTTTCAACGTGAGCGGCGTTACGACCAATGGCAGCCGGTGGCCGAGCCGCCGTTGGAAGACTGGCTGGAACTGCTGGACGCTGTGCAACGCTTTATTCCGCGACGCCGTTATCACCCGGCCGACGAGGAACATCTGCGGCGACGCATTCGGGAACGGTTTCCGGAAGCGGGAATCTGACCGTGCCCTGTCATTACGTGTCTGGAAGGAGTGTCCTGAAATCAGTGCGTACAGTTCAAAATCAGCCGCACCAAGGCGACCATCCCCATGATTAAACCCACGATAATGACTATCCCCAGCGCATCGGACTCCGCTTTTTGCCGGTGATTGCAGGGAATGATAGTGTTCAACAAATGGTAAATGTTGCTGCGGTTGATTTTACGTACGACAAACTTCACGCCACCTTTCCAGCACAAATCAGGCCAACCGGAAAGCGCAAATCAAAACGTTTCAAGGGGTTGTATCCACCGGAATCAAGTTTAGCACTGACAATCACCGCCAGCCCATTTACCCTGCGCCAGATGGCCGCAATGCCGTTGATTCTCATCTCGCCCAGCATCGAAAAACGCGGTGTCGAGTTCCATGATCTTTCCGTCAGTCTCTCCGTTAAATATGAAAATGCCGTGTTGCAGACCGGCGGCATTCCGGTGACGGCCCCCACCACCACCGACCGTCAGGCCCTGGCCGAAATCGTGAGGCGCGTGCAGGGCGTATTATTGACCGGCGGCGACGATATCAATCCCGAGCTCTACGCCCGGAACCTGCCGCGCGCCATCCGTCGGACGGTCGGCATCACGCCGGATGGCGGCGGACGGGACCTGCGCGAGCTGGTGCTGATTGATGAGGCGTTCCGCCAGCGCAAACCGTTGCTGGCCGTCTGCCGCGGACACCAATTGTTGAACATCGCGCTCGGGGGCGGATTGATCGCCGATATCCGGCGGCAGGTGCCCGGCGCGCTCAACCATCAGCGTCTGGACAGGGCGAACGAATTAGTGCATGAAGTGTCGTTGACAAACGGTTCACTGCTTGCCAGAATCATCAGCAAGCGGATTTTGGGCGTCAACAGCTCGCATCATCAGGCCGTTCTGCAACCGGCGGAACCGCTGATGGCCGTGGCGCGAGCGCGTGATGGAATTGTGGAAGCGATGGAATTAAAATCAGACGCGGCGCGGCGAATGCCGTTTTTGTTAAGCGTGCAATTCCACCCCGAAAGGCTGACAGAGAAGCACGCCGAACACCGGGCGATTTTTTCGCGGTTTGTCCGGGCGTGCGCGCAAAAATCCAAAACATGAAATCAAAAGTTCTCATCGTGGATGACCAGGCCGACGTGCGGGACCTGCTCCGCTCGGTGTTGGAGGATAACTACGACGTCAACCAGGCCGCCAGTGGCGCGGCCCTGCAAAAATGCTTTCCGCAGGATCCCCCGGACGTGGTGCTGCTGGACGTGAAATTGCCGGATGCGGACGGCCTTGACCTGTTGCCGCAAATCAAAAAGCGCTGGCCCGAAACGGAAGTCATCGTGCTCACCGGCCACGGGACCATCACCATGGCCGTCGAAGCCGGGCGCCGCGGGGCGTATAACTTTTTATCGAAGCCGTTTGAAAATGAAAAGCTGCTCGCCGACGTGAAATGCGCCGTGGAGCGCAAGGAACAGAGCCAGGAAAACAACACGTTGCGCCGCGCGCTCGAGACCATGAGCGGCGTCGCATCGCCCATTTATCGCAGCTCGCTCATGCGCGAAGTTGTGCGCACCGCCGAACGCATCGCCCCCAGCGATGTGACCATCCTCATCACCGGCGAAAGCGGCTCGGGCAAGGAAGTCATCGCCGACCTCATTCACGCGCGCAGCACCCGCAACAAGAACCGGATCATCAAAATCAATTGCGCCGCGCTCCCCCGCGAGTTGATCGAAAGCGAATTGTTCGGCTCGGTGAAAGGCGCGTTCACCGGCGCGCACTCCGACCGCGAAGGCCTTTTCCGCCAGGCCGAGGGCGGCTCCTTGTTCCTCGACGAAATTTCCGAAATGCCGATTGACACGCAAAGCAAGCTGTTGCGCGTGTTGCAGGACCAGGAAGTCCGGCCCGTCGGCGGCAAAACAAGTTACAAGACCAATTGCCGGATTGTTGCCGCCACCAACCGCGTTCCCGAGGAAGCGATCAAGGACGGCAAGCTGCGGGAGGACCTTTACTATCGCATCAGCGCCATTTCCGTTCATCTGCCGCCGCTGCGCGAACGGCGTGAGGACATCATGCCGCTGGCCAACGCCTTTTTGAAGCGGTTCGCTGCGCAGGCCAACCGCGATATTCGCGGCTTCAGCCTGGAAGCCACTGAACGGTTTACCTCGTTTGACTGGCCGGGCAACGTCCGCCAGCTGCAAAACGAGGTCCAGCGGGCCGTGCTGTTGAGTGAAGGCAATCAAGTGGAGGCCTCCGACCTCTCCATCACCAACGTCAAGACCGGCCCGACCGACGGAGTGGATACGAACTTCACCCTGCTGGAAGGAGTCGAGCGCAACGCCATCATCCAGATGCTCAAGGAAACCGACGGCAACAAACTTGAAGCCGCCAAACGCCTCGGCATCGGCCGCCAGACCCTCTACAACAAAATCAAGGCCTACGGCATCGAAACGTAGTTGCGTTCATTCGTAGCCGCGTTTGTTACAACGCGGAGTTCCGCGCTTTCACAAGCGCGGCTACGTGGAGTCCGAGTTGGACAATAAGTTACGCCGGAAATTCTGTTGCAGGATGAAACTGGATGGGCTGCAAACGAAGCCGTCTATTTCTGTTAGGCCGAATCGCCGTGAAGACATTGCGCACATCCACGTTATTGATTGCCGCGTGTCTCCTATTTGGATGCCAAGCGCAACCCCATTTGTCGCTTGCTTCGACCGGGCGGCGAGACGCTGCGGTTGGAGACGCCCAGCAGTTCGCGACAATTCTGGACTATTACCGCAAGACTTTTCCAAATGCTTTATTTCCAGATGGACGTATGGTTCATCTTGTAGACGGGCCGAAGGGAGAGCGAGTACACATCGACGTGCCAGTGGCCATAGATGCAGAGTATCAGCACAGTTACGCGCCGGCGTTCATTTCGGAGCAATCGAAGAGTTCTGATGGACTTACTAGAGTAGTTGCTGACAATTTGTTACTGTTCAGGAAAGAGCGGCTGTTTACATATCATTCACGAGCAGGTTATGGAGGGGCGACGGTGGATTGCACCGCATATGTCGTCAAAGTCGGTCAGAGCAAATAAAATCGGCCTAATATGGCAATAGGCTGCAATCGCTTCCAAAGTCGGTTCAAAGTTTTCCCAATTCTTCCTGCAGCAACTTTGTGAGCGGCTGAATCGTCCGGAAGCTGTATTCAGACCGGTACCCCTTGTGGCGCAGACTGGCAGTCTGCTGTATCGCCGGTTGGCAACCGGCGCGGCAACGGAATTTCCATGACATTCGAACTTTTTGTCACCCTGCCGACTGCCAGTCGGCGATACAGCAGGTTGGCAACCTGCGCTACAATTTTGCCAGTTCCTCCCGCAGCATTTTGGCCAGCGGTTGGATGGTTTTTTCGCTGAATTCAAACCGGCAGCCGGCGGCGGAAAACAACTCCGGCAACGGCCGCGAACCGCCCAGCGCCAGGGATTTTTTGTAATCGCTCAGCGCTTTCGCCTTGTCGCGCCTGGAATTGGCCCAGACCTGCAACGCGCCCAGTTGCGCAATGCCGTATTCGATGTAGTAAAACGGGTGCAGGAAAATATGAAGCTGCCGGTGCCAGAGATTGGCCCGCGCGGCTTCGTACCCGCTCCAATCCACGTCGCCGCCGAAACGGTCCATCAGGCCCAGCCACGCCGCCGCGCGTTCGGCGCGCGTGTGATTCGGATGCGAGTAAATCCAATGCTGGAACGCATCCACGGTCGCAATCCACGGAAACACGCCAACGACGCCTTCCAAATGAACCCGCCGTGCGCGAGCCGCGTCGGGCGTGGAATAGAATTCCTCGATGAACTCGTTGCCGAGCAATTCCATGCTCATGGAGGCAACTTCGCAAAACTCAATCGGCGCGTGGCGGTACGCGCGCAAATCCTCGTCGCGGGTCGCCAGCGCGTGGAACGCGTGGCCGGCCTCGTGCAAGATCGTCTCCACGTCGCGCTGCAAACCGACGGCGTTCATAAAAATGAACGGCAGCCGCGCCTCGTTGAGCGTGTCCTGATACCCGCCCGGCGCCTTGCCCTTGCGATTGTCGAGATCGAGCAGGTGCAACTCCTGCATTTGCTGGAAACCGCTGCCGAGCTTGCCGTCCAGCCGGTTGAAGATCTTTTGCGTCCGCGAAACCATTTCATCCACCCGGGCGAACGGCTTGAGCGGCGGCCGGTTCAGCGGGTCCACGGCCAGGTCCCAGGGCTGAAGTTTGTCCAGTTTCAACTGCGTGCGCCGTTCAGCCTGCAATTCGCGCATGACCGGCACGACGTGCTGCGCCACCGCGTCGTGGAATTTCCCGCAATCTTCCGGCGTGTAATCAAACCGGCCCAGCCGGCGGAACGCATAATCGCGGTAGTTTTCGAAACCGGCGTTGTGCGCGATTTGCTGGCGCAACTTGATTTGCGCGTCAAGAATGTCGTCGAACTTTCCCGCTTCCTGCAAACGGCGTTTGGCGACCAGTTCCCACGCCTCCTGCCGCAACGCGCGGTCCGGCTCTTCGAGATAACGGCCCATCTGGACGAGCGTCTTTTCTTCGCCCCGAAAATTCACCGTGAGCGCACCGCTCAATTTCTGGTATTGCTGGCAAAGCCTGGCTTCCCCGGTCTCCAACGCGACGCTTTCCGGCCGGAACAACTCGACATGGTTTTTCATGTCACGGTCGAAAACCTGATAACGCGGTCCGGGCAATTTTTTCCGGAGCGGATGGGCCACGTATATTTTTTCGAGCGCGAACTGGCGCGGCTTGAGTTCCGGCTCGACGTGTTCCACGAAATGCAGATAAGCCTTTTCCGCGTCGGGACTGTCCGTGTGGCAGGTCATGGCGATGTAACGGCGGGAGGATTCCTCGTCGAGGGCGGCGTTCAATTCGCTCCAGTCGAGCAGCCAGCGTTCGAGGTCGGCGGCGGTGGCGCAATCCGGCGCGCGTTTCTCCAGTTGGTCGAACAATGGCGCGATTTGCGGCCAGTCGCCGGCGTCAATGCTCCGGGGAACAAACTTCCGCGGCTTGCAGGGGGGCAATTTTCCAAACGGCAACAAATTCATCCGGAGAATTTACAATTTAGGATTTACGATTTACGAGTTCTTTTTGATGGTCGCCGCGTAAATCGTGAATTGTAAATTGAAAATTGATCAGAATTTCGTCTTGATCCCGCAGGCGCGCACGACGCACCACCTGGAAATGGCTTCAGCAATCGCAAATAACCCCGCCCCCACCAGGATCAAACCCCACAAGGTGAAATCGCCCGCCACAATAATGCCCGCGATGAGGCATAGCGCACCGATCACCCCGCGCGCCATGCGCCCGCGGTGATTCAGGTTGGGATGGAAAAAACGCTTCACGGCGATAAATCCAGCAAGTCACATGCCTGAACCGGGTTCCGGTGAGCAGGCACTGGCCAGCCGCGGCAATTTACGCCATAATGGAACAATTGTGAACTGGTTTAACGGAAATTTTCTGCTGGCTTCGCTGTTTTGGGGTTCGGTGGCCACCGGCTATTTGATTTATGGCTGGAAACAAAAGGCGCTCATGCCGTTCCTCGGCGGTCTGGCGATGACCGCGGCATCATTCCTCATCAGCAGCGCGGCGCTGATGTCGCTGGCCTGCATTGCTGTAATGGCAATGGTTTACTGGCTGGCCAAACAGGGTTATTAATCAGTACATGAAATTCAGGAACGTCATTCGTCTTGGCTTCATCCTCGCGCTGCTGGCGCTCAATTCCTGCCTTACCCGGCCAGGCCTGACCACGACGCGGATTACCACGCAAGAACCGACCGCGCCGGAGTTTGAGACCAGCCGCGCGATCCTGCGGATTCCGGCGGCGGACGCGCGCTTCCGCTACGAAGGCCGGATTGACTTCTCGGACACAAATGCGCCGGTCCTCATCTGGCAGGCCAGCCGGATCGGCATTGATTTTGAAGGAAATGCCCTGCAGTTGTTGTTCGACAACGCCAAAGGTCAGAACTACTTCAACGTGCAGGTGGACGATTCAAATACGGTGGTTCAAGCCAATGAGGGAATGCCGCCCAGCCCGGCAACCTTTGCCGGTTTCGGTCCGGGACGACATCATCTGGAACTGTTCAAGCGCAGTGAAGCCACCGCCGGCACCGTGCATTTCCGGGGAATTGAAATCGCGCTGCCGGCAAAAGTCCGGGCGCCTCCACCTCCCCATTACCGGCTCGCGATGGAGTTTATCGGCGATTCCATCACCGTCGGCGCGTGCAACGAGGACGGAAGCACTGATCAGTGGGATGATCGCCGCACCCACAACTGCACCTTGAGTTACGCCACCGTGACGGCTGAAGCGTTTGACGCCGATTATCGCAATATTGCCGTCAGCGGCATGGGCATCGCCACCGGCTGGGTGCCAATGAAAGCCGGTGAAATCTGGAACCGGCTTTATCCGTCCACCAACTCTCCGCCCGCCGACCTGCACGCTTGGACACCCAACCTTGTCTTTGTGAACTTCGGCGAGAATGACGATTCCTATCCCAAGGCTCACGGACAATCATTTCCCACCAATTTTACCGATGGTTACGTTGCGCTTATCCACGCCATCCGCGGCGCCTGGCCGGACGCCCGAATCGTGTTGCTGCGTGGCGGGATGTTTGGTGGCGCGCGGAGCGAACCGTTGCGCAAAGCCTGGGAATCTGCCGTCACGCAATTGGAAGCCACGGACCAAGGCGTCAGCCATTTCGTTTTCACGCATTGGACGTCAACGCACCCGCGGGTGGCCGATGACCGGATTATGGCTGATGAATTAAATGCCTGGCTGAAACAGCAGAGTTTCATGCAGGGTTACCAACAGTCCAATTAGTGGAGCAGCAACCACCGGGCGCAAAGAAAGACCCGAAAGATAACCGACCGTGGCTCACCGGTCAGATTTCACATTCGTCACAAGCGAGTCTGCACCATGAGGCCTGACGAGTGCTTTATCTTCAAAAGCAGCGGAACTGAAATCGTGCTTTCCTCTTGAGTTACAGCTTGTAAAAGCGGTGCCACGGGCGTAGGCAGAACTATAGGCGCTCGGAAAGGCCGGTAAACCATCGCAGCGAAAGGCCCTCGCATGTTCCGCCGTTGCTGTTGCTCCCCTGACCGCCTGCCAACTGTTGTCTCGCCCGGTCTTCTCCCACCCCGAAGCGTTTCCCGGGAACGCGGGTGCTCCCGGCCGGCAGGTAAATGGACCAATCCCGTTGGCGGCGGATGCGTGTTTCTCGCAGCCGGCGGCATTCATATCGAAAGGTACCAATCATGAAAATCCAACTCAGTTCACTTGCCCTGGCTGCTGCCGGTCTGGCGTTGCTGTGCGCAACGCCCGTCCACCTCCCGGCGGCAACCCTTTACGTCACCAGCACCAATGACAGCGGCGCTGGTTCACTGCGTGCCACGTTGGCCGGCGCCGCCAATGGCGATATCATTGACGCGACCGCGGTCACCGGCACCATTACCTTAACTGGTGGCGAA